>NZ_JBEOSD010000027.1:0-67293 GCF_040302735.1 Streptomyces sp. NPDC097619
GGCGCGAACTTCTTCGCGGTGGTCTCCCTGGCCGACCCGCCGGCCGCGTTGTTCAAGCCCGCGATGATCCTCGCGGCCGCGGGTGAGCGCGGCGGTGACGACTCCCGCGAGCAGGCCCCAGAAGGCGGAGCCCACCCCGAGCAGGGTCACTCCGGAGGCGGTGGCGAGGAAGGTGACCACCGCGGCCTCCCGCGCGCTGTCGTCGGCCAGGGCGGAGGCCAGGGAGTTCCCGATGGTGCCCAGCAGTCCCACGCCGGCGATGCCGAGCACCAGGGCGGGGGGAAGGGCCGTGAGCAGCGAGCCGACGGTCCCGCCGAAGACGCCCACGAGCAGGTAGAACACCCCGGCCCAGACCCCCGCGAGATAGCGCCGGTCGGGGTTCTCGTGGGCTTCGGGGCCCGTGCAGATGGCGGCCGTGATGGCGGCGAGGTTCAGGCCGAAGCAGCCGAACGGGGCCAGCAGCAGATTGGTGCCGCCGGTCCAGCTCATCAGCGGGGACACCGGCACCCGGCCGTAGCCGGCGTTGCGGAGGACGGCGACGCCGGGCAGGTTCTGCCCGGCCATCGTGACGACGAACAGCGGCACGGCCACCCCGAGGGCCGTCTGCCAGGTGAACTCGGGCGCCGTGAACACGGGTCGGGCGAGGGCGAAGGTGACGCGGTCGGGCCGCAGCGAGCCCTGGATCCCCGCGACGGCGACCCCGGCGGCGAGGGCCATGAGGACCGCGTAGCGGGGGAAGAACCGACGGCCGGCGAGGTAGACCGCGAAGAGGGTGAAGACGAGCGTGAAGTGTCCGTCCATGGAGGCGAAGAGCCCGGTGCCGAACCGGACCAGCACGCCGGCGAGCAGGGCCGCCGCGAGCGGCACGGGTATCCGTCCCATCACCCGCTCGAACCAGCCCGTGAGACCGCTGAGCAGGATCAACGCGGCGGAGACGAGGAACACCCCGACGGCCTGCGCCATCGTCACCCCGTGGAGTCCGGTCACCAGCAGGGCCGCTCCGGGCGTGGACCAGGCGGTGACCACGGGGGCCCGGTGCCGCAGGGACAGACCGATGCAGGTGACGCCCATGCCGATGCCCAGCGCCATCATCCAGGAGGTGACCTCGCGCGGCCCCGCGCCCGCCGCCTCGGCGGCGGTGAAGACGATCGCCGCGGAACTGGTCACGCCCACCAGCACCGCGATCAGCCCGGCCGAGACCGCGGGCAGGTCCGCCCCCAGCCGCCTGCCCCGTTCCTTCGACCCCTTCGGCCCCTTCCGCGGGGCGCTGTCGGTGACGCTCACCGGGGGTGACGCACGATCAGCACGGCCTCGACCGCTTCCGCGGGGGCCTCGTACAGGTGCGGGGTGTCGGCGTGCCAACTCGCGTGCGTGCCGGGCCCGATCAGGGCCGGCTCCCGGACGGTGCCCACGCGGGCGGTGCCGCTGAGCACGACCAGGTGCTCGGTGGTGCCGGCGGTGTGGGCGGTGGACTCCTGCCGGGCACCGGCCCGGATCCGGATCCGGTAGGTGTCGCTGACCGCGTCGGGGGCCTCGTACCGCTCGACCAGGACGGCGTCCACGGCGTCACCGGAGAGGGTGGCGGGCGCGGTCAGGCCGGTCAGGGCAGTGCTGAGGGGGACCCCGAGGGCCGTGGTGAGGGCGTAGAGGGTCTCCAGCGTCGGGTTGCGCCGGCCGCCCTCCAACTCGGAGAGCGTCCCCTTGCCGATGCCGGAGCGCCGGGCCAGTTCGGAGAGCGAGATCCCGTCGGCCTCGCGCAGTTCCCTCACGCGCGCGCCGACCCGGGCGGGCAGATCCATGGCGGTACCCCTCCTCCGGTCGCGGACGCGGCCGGATCCTGCCGGGCATCGTTCCACAAACAGAACGTTCCGTCCATGGAACGCCATGATCCGTGCTGCCGCCCGGCGCGGGACGGTCCACCCGCCGGGCACGCCGCCCGCCGGGCACGCGGCTCGCCGTGCACTCCGCCCCCGCACGCCCTCCGCCCGCCGTGAACCTCGCCCCCGTAGGCCCTCCGCCGTGCGTCCGTACACCGGACGGGCCGTACGAAAGTACTGCCCGGCGGCGCCGGTGCCGCCCGCAGACTGGAAGGGCCGGTGCGGCGCGGGGGCGGGCGCGCGGTTGCCCCCCACCAGCCGCGTCCGTACAGGAGCCCCCGCACCATGGCCCCGCGCCCCACCGGCCCGCAGCCCCCCGCCCGGGGGCGGGACCGCACCGCCACCGCCGCCGGACCCCGCCCGCCCCTCCGGCCCCCCGTGCCCCTGCCGAACGAGCCGGGCCCGGACGCCCCCGAAGCGCTCACCGCCTGGCTCCGGGTACTGGACCCCGACCGGGCCCGCCACACCCCGACGCTCCACCACGGCCATGGGCACGGCCACGGCAGCGGGAACGGGACCGGGAACGGAAACGGGAACGGCCATGGGTCCGGTTCCGGGTCCGCGGCCGGTACGTTCGGCGGCCTCGGTTCGGCCGGCGGGCGCACCGACCACCTCGTGCTCCTCGTGCTCAGCGGCGGCTGCGAACTCCGGCTGCCCGGGACGCGATGGCGGCTCGAACCCGGTTCCGTCTGCTGGATACGACCGGGGACCCCGTTCACTCTGGTCCCCGCGCACCGCCGCCGCACGGCCGTCCGCTGCCTCCGGCTCACCGGGGCTCCGGCCGCGGACGCCGCACTCGCCCCCGCCGTCCACGCCCCGCACGCCTGGGAGGTGCGCGGCCTGCTGGACCTGCTGCACGCCGAGCTGGCCACCGACCGTCCGCACCGCGAGGAACACCTGCGCGGCCTGCTCCTCGTCCTGTTCACCACCGTCGCCCGCGCGGCCGGCCGGCGGGCCGGAGGCCCCTTCCTCAGCCCCGCGGCACAGCGCGCCATCACGGAACACCTCGACCGCCACCCGGACGGGCGCCCCGCCGCCGCGGATCTCGCCGCCGTCGCCCGGTTGTCCCCGGACTACTTCACCCGCCTCTTCCGCAACACCTACGGGGTGGCGCCCCGGGCGTGGATCCTGCGGGAGCGGATCCACCGCGCGGCGGTCCTGCTGGACTCCTCCGACGAGACCGTCACGCAGATCGCCCGCAGGCTGGGCTACTCCGACGCGCTGCTGTTCAGCAAGCAGTTCAAGTCGGTCATCGGAGTGGCCCCGCGGGCCTACCGCACCAGGAGTTCCGACGCCGGTCCGCCCCGACCGGCCGGTGACGACAGACCTCGCCCTGGCTGATGTCCGGCCTCACCCGCGGCGATGGCGCCCGCGCCGCAGGGAGGGATCGGCGGCGCCGAGCCGGTGCCGCGCGCCCACGAGGAGCAGCCAGGCGGCGACCGCGGCGAGGAGCGGCAGCAGGTCCCCGCCCACGCGGTGCTCGGCGGCCAGACCGGCCAACGCCGTGCCGCCCGCCTGCCCCAGACCGACGGCCATGATGAGCCGGCCGTACGCCTCGGTTGACCAGCAGCGGGCCGCAGACGTACAGCAGCCCTTGGGCCCCCGTGTCCAGGGCGGAGACGGCCCGCCGCGGCCCCGGGTCGGGCAGGACCCGCAGCCAGAGCACGCGCAGCCCCGCCTGCAACGGCGGCGCGGACACCCCGAGCAGCACCACGAGCGCCACCCGCTCCCCGCCGGGTGCGTCCGCGCCACGCCCGCGAGGGCAACGACCACCAGGAGGCCGGCGTGGAGCACGGCGGTCGCACCGGTCACGCGGGGCTGCCCGTACCGGTCCATCAGCCACCCCTAGCCGAGTGCCGTGGAAGGGGGCGGAAATCAAGGGCGACGGTCATCCGGAATCGGCCTGATAACGGCACGATGGCAGCCCGACGGCGATCGGAAATCCGTCGCGAAATTCATGGCCATCAGGTGAAGATTGAACGAAATGGGTGGCGTCGGGCGCGCCTCGTGGGGGATCCGGGGGAATCCGGCCGTCACGCCGGCGGGGGCTGCATTTCCCGGAGCAGTACCACGGTCGCGGCGCTCAGTTTCCGGAGCGCCGTACGGAGCGGCTCGGGCAGGGCGGCGGTTCCCGCGCTCCCCGCGGACGGGGGTACGGAAGCCAGGGCCTCGTTGAACTCCGCCCAGACCAGATGGAGTTCATGCATCGTCCGGCCCGGGTCGGCGCCCGGATCCCCGGGCTCCCGGCGTGCGGCGGCGAGCACCAGCGGAGCCGCCCAGGAAGCCAGGGGGAGCGCTTCGCGGTCCGCCGCGGCGCGGAGTTCCGCCATCTCGGCGCCCGTGAAGGAAAGGCCCACGCGATAGGTGCGACGTGCGGACAATGTCGTCCCCTCCGATGCTGTTCCTGTCGGCCCCACGGAGACGTGTGCGCAGTGCTGTTGGAATCCCGGGTTCTACGTTCCGGTAACTATGTGCGGCCCTTCATCGCCGGTCAAGGGAAAGCGAATCGTTCTGCCCGATCGGGCAAGTGCCCCGGATATACGGGGAATCCGAATCCGAATCCGGTACGCGGTGTCGCCGTGGGCCCGCCGCCCGCCGCCCGCCGCCCTCAGCGCAGCGGGTCGGGCTTCACGGACGGTGCCCGGAGCGGCTTCCCCGCTCCGGGCACCCTGGCCGGGTCCGCGTCGGCGGCGGTGTCCGTGAGGTGTTCCAGGGTCCCCGTCAGCTCCATGAGCCGGTCGAGCCGCGCCGGCCGGTCGTCGAGGTGCAGGCGGATCCCGGCCGCGTCGGTCCGCCGGCGCACCATCAGCAGGGTGGACAGGCCCATGGGATCGACGCCCGTGATCCCCGCGCACTTCAGGCGCAGCTCACGGAGGTCGGGGCGGTCGGCGAGCACGCGGGTGGCCGTGTCCAGGAGCAGGTGCGCCCTGCTGTGGTCGAGCTCGCCGATCAGACCTATGCACACGGTGTCGGCGGTCTCGGCCTGGGTGACCTGGAGCGGTCCCGGTCCGGGGGCTGCGGTGCTCATCTGGCCTTCCTGTGACGGGTGACGAGGAGATCGGTGGCGGTGCGGAGCAGGGCGGTGGCGCGGGGGAAGTCCTGGAGTTCCTGACCCAGCAGGGTCAGGGCGGGCGGCAGGGACATCGCGGGGACGCCGCGTGCCGTGAGGACCTCCGCCGTCCATAACAGGAAGTCGGTGAAGAGCTCCTCGTCCCCGGTGTAGAGGGCCGCGGCGAGGAACTCCGTGATGTGGGCGAGGTCCTCCGCGGTGCGTTCCCGCTGCTCCTCGCTGTAGGAGCGGAGCGCCGGGTACGACTCCTCCAGTCCCGCGAAGACGGCGGCGACGAGCCGGGTCCGGGCCCGGGTGACCAGGGTGTACTCCTGGTCGGCGAGGTGCGGCAGGTCGTCGATCACCTGGTGGTCCGGCCGGGGTGCGGCCGGACCGCCGCGCCCGAGGTCCTCGGCGGCGGTGCGGGCGTCCGGGGCCCAGGCGTCGGCCCCGAGGAGGCGGGCGTAGCGGCCGTCGGCGCCGAAGGCGGCCCCGCCCACGATCACGGGCACCCCGACGGCCTGGCAGGCGGTGATCGCGGCGTGCGCCGCCGGCAGCCGGGTCGGGATCGAGGCGGAGAGGGCCACGGCGTCCGTGGCGGTGCGGTGCAGGTGGGCGATGAGGTGCGGGGTGGGCACCTGCGCCCCGAGGTAGTCCACGCGCCAGCCGCGCAGCTTGAGGACCTCGGCCAGCAGCCGGGCGGGCAGGGCGTGCCATTCGCCGTCGATGCAGGCCACCGTGATCCTGCCGCGGTGGGGCCCGGTGCGGGCTGCGGAGCGGTGCCGGGCCAGGACGCCCACGACCCGCTCGTTGATCGCGGTCGCGGCGTGTTCCTGGGCGACGGTGAAGCGGTCGGCCATCCATTCCTCGCCGACCCGGGCCTGGACGCGGGCGATCACGTCCAGGAGGACCCGCTCGGGGTCGAGGCCGGCGTCCAGGCCCTGGGTGACGACGGCGGTCGCGGCCGGTTCCTCGCCCGCCGCGACCGCCTCCCACAGGAGGTCGGCCGACGCCGCGATGCCGTCGTCGGGCGCCCTGCCGCCGTCGCTGCCGTCGCTGCCGTCGCCGCCCTCGACGACCACGGCGACGGGCGCATCGGCGGGCGCGTCGGGGGTCGACGCGGCGGGAGCGGACGCGGTGGAGGCCCGGGGGGCGCGGTTCGTGGTGGGGCCGGGACGGGTGGGGCCGGGGGTCATCCCGTGAACCTGCCCCGGGTGTGCCCGTCCACGGCGCTCAGGTGGTTGCTGGGGGGTGCGGAGATGACGACGACCGCCATGTCGTCGTGCCGGCCGGTGCCCACCCACTGGGAGGCGAGCATCTGGACGTGCTCCACGATGGCCTCGGCGGGCATACCGGCGCACTCCGCCAGGGCCCGGTGCAGGCGCTGGTCACCGAACTCGGCCCCGCCCATGGGGCCGCCGCGGGCCTCGGTGATGCCGTCCGTGTACAGCACGCAGGATTCGCCGGCGCCGAGGGTGACCTCCACGGTGGCGGCGCTGAACTGGGTGAGGGCGCCCACCAGGGTGCCCCGCGTGGGCACTTCCTCGATCCGTCCCCCGGTGCGCAGCACCAGGGGACGGGGGTGGCCGGCACTGGTGAGGCGCAGTCGCACGGAGCCGCCCTCGCGGCGGGCGGAGGCCAGCACCATGGTGGCGTAGCGGGCGTCATGGGTGTTGAGCAGCGAGGTGTTGAGCAGGCCGAGGACCCGCTGGTGGTCCTCCGCCATCGGGAGGAGGGCCTGGAGGGTGGTGCGGATCCGGCCGGTCATCACGGCCGCTTCGAGCCCCTTGCCGCACACGTCGCCGAGCACCACCAGGGAGGTGCCCTCCTCGGTGGTGGCGGGGTGGACGTCGTAGAAGTCGCCGCCGACCCGCTCGTGGTCCTTCGAGGGCCGGTAGCCGCCCGCGTACTCCACCCCGCCCACCTGCCGCAGGGTCGGCGGGAGCAGGGCGCGCATCAGGGTCTCGGTGATCGAGGACTGTTCGGCGTAGAGACGGGCCGCGGACATGGCCACGCCCGCGCGCGCGGCGAACAGCCGGGCGAACACCTCCTCGGGTTCGGTGAAGGCGGCGCTGCTGCCGCGCCTCAGCAGCACCAGGGCGCCGGCGGGTACCCCGTGTCCGGGGAGCGGGACGATCGCCATGGCCCCCACGGGACCGAAGTCGGCCGGGACCAGCCAGGGCGGGGCGACGCTCGGGTCGATCCAGCGGGACGGCACCGGCGGGAACCCCTGGAGGGCCTCCGCCAGCCCGGGGACCCGGGAGGGGTCGGCGACCACGGAGGCGTGGGCGGGGGCCGCCCCGCGCAGCGCGGTCACCACGGGCAGCTCCCGGCCGTACCCGGCGCTGATCACCACGGCCGCGTCGGCCAGGTGCTCGGCGGCCATGCGGGCCGTGACGCCCATGCAGCGGTCCAGGTTCAGGGAGGACAGCAGCAGGTTGGAGGCGCGGGTCAGGAAGGCGGTGCGTTCCCGTTCGGTGAGCAGCGCCTCCTGGGCCAGCCGGTGGTCGGTGTCGTCGACCAGCCACCACACCACGGAGCCGTCCTCGCGGACGGTGGGGTGGGCCTCGTAGGTACGGGAGCCCAGGGGGCCGTGCGGGGGGAGGGCTCCGGGGGATCCGTCGTCCTGACGGGGTGCGGCCGCGGCGGCGGCGAGCCAGTCGGGGGCCACGTCCGCCAGCCGGACGCCTGAGGAGGCGCCGGGCAGGACCAGGGCGGCGGCTTCGTTGACCGACACGAGCACCGCCCGCCGGTCCGTGACGAAGACCGGGTACGGGGCGCCGTGCCAGGGGCCGCGGCCCGCTCCCGGATCGGACGTTGTCGCCTTCGTGGAGTTCACCACATGTTGGAGGCCCGCTGCGCGGACCCCTCACCTCATCGTGTCGAAGATAAATACTTTCCCCATGGAAAGTATCTCTCCGGTCGGGTCCGTGGCAACAGGACCCGTTCCGCAGGGGGGTTCCGCACGGAAGGTCCCCGGGATCGGCCCGACCCCTCCACACGGCGCGCCCTCCGGGCGACGGGCGGTCCGGCCGGACCCCGGGGACCCCGCGCGGGGCCCCGCGACGGTCTCTGTGCCGGGGCGCCTGACAAATGTGCATCCGGCTGACACAGTGGTGCAATGCCCAGAGCCTTCCACCCCCTCCGTGATGACCAGGGAGTGGCGGAGGCATGCGCTGTCGCGGAACTGCTCGACGTTCTGTGGCGCCCCGGCCACGAAGCCGTCGCCGCCCCCGTTCCGCCCTCGCAACTGCGTGCCCTGACCGTGATCGAACAGCGCGACGGCATCAACCTGCGCGACCTCGGCGAGGTGCTCGGCTCGGCGGCCCCCGCCGTCAGCCGGCTGTGCGACCGCCTGGAGGCGGCGGGGCTGGTCCGACGGTCCCGCGCCAGCACCAGCCGCCGCGAGGTCGAACTCCGGCTGAGCCGCCAGGGCCACGCCGTGCTCGCCGACACCCGGGCCCTGCGCGCGCGCAGGACGGCCGAGGTGCTGGAACGGATGTCCCCGGAGGACCGGCGGGCGCTCGCCGAGGGGCTGGCGGCCTTCCGCGCCGCCGCCACCGCCCTCACCGGCCCGGAGGCCGGCACCGCCGCCGACGCGGCGCTCTCCGACACCGCCTGAGACCGAGGCCCGTCGACACCCCCGGCGGACCGCCGGACGCCGGTGCCGCGCGCCACCACCCGCTACCGAGCGGGCTCCGCCGCCTCCGCGACCTCCGCGCCGCCGTCGGGCCGTCCGAACCAGTCCAGGCAGGTCACCAGTGCGTCGTCCTCGGTGGCCGCGCCCCGGTAGTCGGCCAGCGTCTCCAGGATGGCCCGCGGGACCGCCGCCGCGGGCAGCAGGCCCGTCGCGTGGATGGCCCGGGCCAGGGCCCGCTCGCTGTAGGCCACCCCGCTCTGGTCCGAGGCGCCGTACACCCCGTCGCTCACGAAGATCAGACGGTCCCCCGGCAGCGCCTCGAAGGGCTGGGCCGTGTACCGGGACTCCTCGAACATGCCCAGCGGGAACTGCGCCTCGAACTGCACCCGCTCCACGGATCTCTGCCGGTACCGCCACAGCTGCGGGGACCCCGCGTCCACCACGGCGCCCCGCCCTGTCGCCAGCTCCAGGCAGAGCAGGAGGGTCGACACGTACTCCCGTCCCTGGTGCCGGCTGTACACGGCCTGGTCGGCCAGGGTCGCCTGGTCCTCGATCCCCACCCCCGCCCGGCGCGCGTTGCGCAGGGCGTTGACGGCCAGGTTGGTCAGCAGCGAGGCCTGGATCCCCTCGCCCATCCCGTTCGTCACGGTCAGCGTCAGGGTGTCCGCGGTCGTGGACCAGTCGAAGTTGTCCCCGTGGATGTCGTACGCGGGCTCCAACTGCGCCCCGATGGCGTACTCCGGCCGGGAGCAGGAGCGGCCCGGCAGCAGCTGCCACTGCATCTCGGCGGCCAGGGTGAGGCGGTTCGCCCGGCGGGCCCGCAGGTACACGTCGGTGTCCCGTTCGGCGACCACGATCTCATGCCCCAACAGCTCGGCCACGTCCCGCAGTTCCCCGACGGTGTCGGCCCCGCACCGGTCCTCGGGCATCCGCACCGTCAGGATGCCCAGCCGGTCCCCGCGCACCGTCACCGGCAGGTGCAGGTCGAGCGCGTTCCCCCCGGCCGAGTACTGGCCGTACGGTTCCTGACTGCCGAAGGCCCGGCCCTGCGGGGTGGTCCGCACGTCCAGCGGGTCCGCGGTGTGCGGGAGGACCGTGACCTGCTGGAGCACGGTCAGGCTGTAGTCGGCCATCAGCAGGTCGACGGACAGGGCGCCGTAGTGCTCGATGAGAGCGGTACGGACGGTGCGCAGGAGATCGTGCGGTGCGGCCGTGCGCAGGGCGCGTTCGGCAGCCAGGAACCTCGTCATGGCGAGCATCATTTCTCACGGAGCGGTCGTGGGTCGGGCAAACGTGCCCGTTCCCGCCGCGCCCGGTACTGCGGGGGTGCGGCGGCAACGGGCCGGAAGTGCGGCGCGAAGTCGCCAGGACCCGCCCCGAACCGCTGTTCATCACCTAAAAAGTTGCCATGCGGCAACTGATGTTCATGCTACTGCCTGCGGGCCGCCGTCGGTGAGGGACCGTCGGACCGCCGCCGCCCTCCCGGAGGCCCCCTCCCCGGCGCCCGCTCGACCGTCCGCCGGCGGCAGGTGATCGCCGAGGAAATCGAGCACGGCGGTGTGCGTGAACCGACGACCGGTGGGCTGACAGTGCCAGTTGGCGCCCAGCTCCGCGGTGAATCCGAGAATCTCCTTCTCGTGCGGCAACAGCGCGAAGAGCTCCCGAGGTCGGCCCGGAAAGAACTGCTCGTCGTCGGGGTCGAGCACCAGCATCGGGGTCGTGATCCGCCCGACCACGTCCCGGACCTGGTAGGCGCGCACCTCGTGGAGCAGGTCGAAGAGGTTGTCCGCGACGTAGGGCTTCCTGCGAAAGGCCGGCTTCCGGCGGGCCACGGCACCCGCGTGCGCCCCGGCCGGCTCGTTGAACGCCTCCTTCCGCTCCGAGTCGAGCAGGGCGAGCAGCGGGGCGGGCAGCGCCGAGGTCCACGTGGCGCCGACGTCCACGACACCCGGGTCCGCCACGACCGCGCGCAGCCGGTGCTCGAAGGCCACCGCCCGCGTGATCCGGTAACCGGCCTGGCTGATCCCGTACCCGAGCAGCGCCTCGCCGTCCACGTCCGGCCGGGCCGACAGCGCGTCGAGCACGGGCGTCAGGACGGCCTCCCAGTCCGGGCGGAACGGCATCCCGTGCTCGAAGAGCATCGACTGCTGACCCGGCCCGTCGTACAGGAAGGCGTTCCAGCCCCGCCCCAGGGCCTCCTCCGCCCCGTAGCTCACGAGACTGGGCAACGTGCCGTCGCTGCCGTTCGTCATCACCAGGGTGGGGCGCGGCGCCCCCGAAGCGTCCGGGCGCAGCAGGTACCCGGGCAGCTCCACGCACTCGTAGGGGACCCCGACCCGGACGTGCCGCCCCTCCAAGGCGTCCACGGCCCGCTCCCAGCAGGCCCGGTGCCGACGGAAGGTGGGCAGGAACACCGACTGGTCCGCCATCCCGTCGATGAACACGACGGCCTTCCCGAAGTACATGCGAGGCCGCGAGCAAGGCCCACCAGGCCGTCCGGTCGTGCCCCGCCGCCCGCGCCCGGTCACCGCGGCCCTCGAACTTCGCGCCGAGCGCCGTCCACGCCTCGTACCAGCTCCGGGCGTCGCCGTCGGTGATCCGGTCCAGGGTCGCGAGCACGGCGCCGACGTCCCCCACCCCGCAGGCCGCCGCGCCCAGCATGATCCGGGCCTCGTAGTCGAAGTCGTCGTCCGCGAAGAGCCCGCCCGGACCGGTCAGGGAACCCGCTCGTCCACCCATGGCGTCTCGCCTCCGGGGTGCCCGCGTGCCCCGGCACCGCTGCCGGGGCGGGGCGACCGTCCCCTCCATCCTGGGACGCCCCCGTGCCCCCTGCAACCAACCGGCCCACCGACCGGCCCCGCCGACCGGGACCACCGATCGCCCCCTGCGGGCCGGTGGCCCGCCCGAAGCGCACCCATGCCACCCGCGACACCCGCCAAGGCCCCGGTGCCCCCGACCACGAGGGCGCGGCCGGGGGAGCGGGCGACCGCACCTGCGGGCACGGCACGTCGACGGAACGGAGCGACACCCGATGATCCGGATCCTCCTCGCGGACGACCAGCGGCTCGTCCGGGCCGGCATCCGCTCCATCCTCGGCGACGAGCCGGACCTCGAGGTCGTCGCCGAGGCGGCCGACGGCCGCGGGGCCCTGGCCGCCTGCCGGGCACACCACCCCGACGTCGTCCTCATGGACATCCGCATGCCGGACACGGACGGGCTCGAAGCGGCCCGGCGCATCGCCGCCGACGCGAGCCTGGCCGCGGTCAAGGTGGTCATCTTGACCACCTTCGACCTCGACTCGTACGTCTACGCCGCCCTCCGTGCCGGCGCCGCGGGCTTCCTGCCCAAGGACACCGAACCCGTCGAGCTCCTGCACGCGGTCCGCGTGGCCCACCGGGGTGACGCCCTCATCAGCCCCTCCGTGACCCGCCGCCTCATCGCGGAGTTCGCGCGGTCCGGACACCCCGGCCGCCCCGACCCCGATCCCCGTCCGGACGTGCTCACCGAACGCGAACGCCAGGTCCTGGGGCTCGTCGCGGCCGGCGACAGCAACGACGAGATCGCCCGCCGGCTCGTCATCTCGCCCCTGACCGCGAAGACCCACGTCAGCCGCATCATGACCAAGACCGGCGCCCGCGACAGGGCTCAACTGGTCGTCCTGGCCCACGAGTCCGGCCTCGTCACCCCGGGCCGCCCCACTCCCTGACCTCCGAGCGTGCGGGCGGGGCTCCGGCACGGTCCCGTGCCGGAGGTCCCGTCGGTCCCGGGACCCACCCGTCCCGGAGGCCCCGCCCGTCGGTCAGGCCTCGTCGCCCTCGTCCTCCTCGTCGCCCTCGAAGAAGTCGCCCACCTCGTCGACGACCTCGGCGGCGACCATGCCGCCGACCACGCCCACCGCCAGTCCGGCCGCCCCCGCGGCGACGACCGTCCCCATGCCGGGGCCCGAGCGCCGGCCGTGACCGTACGGGTCGTGCGCCGCGTGCGGCACATGGGGGACGTGGGGCGCGGCGGATCCGTGCGCGCCGTGGTGTCCGACCAGCTGGTCGATCCAACGGCCCACCTCCGCCGTCCAGTCGAGGTGGGGCACGTCGGCGTGGGCGACGGCGTGGCGGTTGACCGCGTCGTGGCCCTCACTGAAGAGGCCGCCGCGCTTGTCCGCCTCGATGACCACTTCCAGTCCGGCGGCACCGGCGAGGAAGGTCACCTCCACCTCGTCGACCCGGTGGGCCAGGGAGGGGGCCGGGGTGAGCTCGATCTCCTGGTAGAAGGGCAGCTGCTGGCCCGTGCCGCGGATGTGCCCGTATTCCAGGTCGGCCGACTTGAAGCCGAATCCGAGCCCGCCGAGGGCTTCGAGGACCGCCTCCTGCGCGGGCAGCGGACGGACGGCCAGCGGGTCGAGGTCGCCCTTGTCCTTGGCCCCGGCCACGCCGAGCTCGGTCCGGACGCCCAGCACGATCCCCAGCGGCTGCCCGTGGAGCTCCGTGACCGGGGTCTCCCACGGCAGCGGCACCGAGAAGGGGACGGTGTGGGCCGCCCCCTCGGCCAGCCGGAACCCGCCCCCGACGGAGAATCGGCCGAAGGAGACCGTGCCCTCGGACTCGCCGTCCTCGTGCTCCGCCTCCACGCGGGCGACCAGTTCCAGGGTGATGTGGTCGATCGTGAACTCGGCGTTGCCCCCCTTGAGGTGCACGTGCCCGACGAGGTTTCCGCCGGGGACCACCGGCGCGGGGTCCAGGACCGTGTCCACGGACGGGCCGCCCACACCGAGCGAGCCGAGCAGTCGCTTGAACACCATGGTGGCGTCCACTCCTTACTCATCAACAGACTTCTACAGAGTTGTAGAAGCATAGGGGTGCGGGAAGGGTGTCGCGTCCCATCCGCGGGGGTTCCGGGCGAAGTTCAGCCACTCGGCGGCCCGTCGCTGGCCTTCGTTTCTACAGTCCTGTAGATTCGCTGTGTCGTGCGAGGCGTGTCCGATGTCGAACGGCCTTGAACCGATGACCAGTTGACGGGGGACCAGGCATGTTCGGCATCAGCGAGCTCGCGATCATCCTGATCATCGCGGTGGCGGTCCTCAGCGCCAGGAAACTCCCCGAACTGGCGCGCTCCATGGGGAAGTCCGCCCGCATCCTCAAGAGCGAGGCGCGCGCCATGAAGAGCGAGGACGCCGCCCCGGCCGGCGCCGCGCGGGCCGGACACGGGGACCGCCGCGTCGTCGAGGGCACGGTGGTCGAGGGCGAGGTCGTGGGGGGCGAGGCCGCCGGCGGCCCCCGCGACGCCCGTACCTCCGGCGCGGACCCGCGGTAGATCCGGTGCTCCGCGGATCCCTGGACGGGGCGGCCGACCGCGGCCTCCCCGCACCGACGCCCGAAGAGCCCTTCGAGTGGGTCGCCGGGCTCTTCGGCCTCCTCGGCTCGCCCGTCCGCCTGCACCTGCTCCGGATCCTCGGGGAAGGCGACGCGGACGTCTCCGAGCTGGCCGGGGCCGTCGGCCGGGCCATGCCCACGATCAGCCAGCACCTCACCCAGCTCAAGCGCGCCGGGGTGGTCGCCTCCCGCCACGAGAAGCGCCGCCAGATCTACTCCCTCGCGAACGAGGAGATCGCGGCGGCGGTGGCCGAGATCATCCGCCGGGCCCAACAGGTCCAGCGCGAGGTGACGCACGCCCGACCCCCCGACGCGCACGTGGCGCGCTGAGGAGCGCCGCCGCCGGCGCCCACTCTCCCCCTCTCCTCCCCTCCCCGCCCCGTCTCGGCAGTCGGAACCGCCTTGCCCGCCGCGCGCCACCCCGGCAGGGTGGAGAACCGGCGAGACGGGGGAGGCGCGCGGTGGGGCGGCAGGACGCGGTGGCGCTGGAGCGGATGGACGGACCGGCCGCGGCGGCCGCCGAGGGCGCACTCAGAGCGGTCTACGCGGAAGTGTTCGCCGAACCGCCCTACGCCGAGACCGAGCGGGACGTCGCCGCGGCCTTCGACCGGTTCCGCGCGCAGACCCGCGAGCACGGCTTCCGGGCCGTCCTGGCCCGCGCCGAGGACGGCACCCCGGTCGGCTTCGCCTTCGGCTTCCCGCTCGCGGCGGACACGCCCTGGTGGGACGAACTGACCGGGCCCGTGGCCGAGGAACTCCGCCGGGAGGACGGCCGCCGCACCTTCGGGCTCCTCGAACTCGCGGTCCGCCGGACCCGGCGCGGCCAGGGCATCGCCCGGCGCCTCCACACGGCACTGGTCGAAGGGCTGGAGACCGAACGCGTCCTGCTCAACGTCTCCCCGCACGCCGAGGCCGCCCGCGCCGCCTACCGCTCGTGGGGCTACCGCACGATCGGGGAGGCCCGACCCGGCGGGCCCGGCACGGCCGTGTACGAGGTCATGCTCCGCACCCTGCGCTGACTCCCGCCGGCTCCGCGCCCGCACGACCGGGCCCCGGCCGGGACCGGGGGGCCTCACCACTCGGGGTGCACGTCGTGGCTGTCGTAGCGGACGCCGGAGGCCGTGCTCCAGGGGCGGAAACGGCCGGGGCCGCTCGGGCCGGGGGCGTAGCGGACCGGCTCGTGGGTGTCGTCCGTGACGATGACCGCGCCCGCCTTCTGGGCGCTGCGCAGCGCGTGCGTCCAGTGCGGGCCGCGATGACCCGACCGGTAGTCCGGGACCTTGCACTGGGACATCCTCGATCACCACCTCCCGGGCCTTCGGCCCCGTTCCGCCGGCTGCCCGTCGGTCCCCTCGAACTGCGGCTTCCCCGCCCCGCGCGGATCCATTCGCGGCGGGGTTCGGAGGTCCCGGCGGGGGTATGCGGGGCACCGTGACGATCATTGGCGCGCAAGGCGGTCCGGCGGTGGGTCCGGCCCGTCAGGAGGGAAGGGGTTCTCGTGAACTGTGACTGCGGTACGGACTACCTCGACACGGTCAAGCACGTGCTGTTCCACGGCCCGAAGGTCGTGGCCTCGGAGGGGCACCTCTTCGGCGCCGGGGGAGAGCCCTGTACCCACTGGGTGCTGCCCCCCGGCGCGGAGCCCGCCGCCGGCGAACAGGACGAGGCCCGCCGGATCCCCGAGCAGGAGGTCACCGAGCTCCTGGAAGCCCTGGCCATGATCGAACAGGACGTGCTCCACCATCCGGTCTCCGTCCACCTCCGCGGTGACCGGTACACGGTGGTCAGGACCAGTGAGGAGGAGGTCCGCGGGGTCAGGACGGTGGGGTTCGTCTTCACCGGCAAGGTGTCCGCGGAAGAGGGGGAGACCTCCGTGGTCTTCGGCGCGTGCGTGAAGAGCCTCGGCCCCTCCGGCTACATCGCCCTCACCCTCGGCGAGGAGGGCCACGACTACACCGCGCAGGAGACCGCGGCGGCCGCCGTCACCCTCGTCACCGCCCTCGAACCGACCTGATCCTCCCCGCCGGCGGAGCGGAGGCGGGCCACCCTCCCGCTCGGCCCCCGCCGATCCCCTCAGCTCCCCGCCGGGATCGGCTCCGACGGGGAGGGGATCACCGGGAAGGCGTTCTCGGGCGGCGGGGAGGGGGCCAGGGCCAGGCCGGGGCAGACCCGGCGGAACGGAACGCCCGGGGCCATCGCCGCCCACTCGGCCGCCGTCGGATTCGTCGAGGCCGGCCCGCAGGCCCGCCCCACCGGGTCGCGCAGCGCCGCACCGAGCCGGCCTATGTCCCAACGAAGGCCCTCACCGGGGAAGTTGTAGGTCACGAGAGAGGACCCGTCGGCGGACACGCCGAGGGAGAGCGCCGCACTGTCCAGGGTCAGGGCGGCGACCCGGTGCGGGGCCGTCGGCTCCCACAGGTCCCAGGCCAGGAGCTGCGTACCGGAGGCGGCCCCCACGAGCAGGCGACCGTCCCCGCTGAACACGTACGGGCCTTCCGTGCCGCTCTGCGGGAGCCCGGCCAGGAACCGCGGCCGGGCCGGGTCGGAGACGTCGTACAGGAAACCCCCCTTGCGGCCGAAGTCCGACACGACCATCCGACGGCCGTCGGGGGAGAAGGCGAGCGCCCCCAGGTGGGGGCGTGAGCCGTCGGGCGGGGGCAGCGCGGACAACCGGGCCGGCCGGCGCGGATCGTCGATGTCGAACAGCGCCCCGTCGACGGCCAGGACGGGGCCCACGGGAGCGAGCAGGACCTCCGGGACCCGCCGCCACTTCTCCGCCACGGTGCCGAGCCGCTGGGCCCGCCCGGGCCGGGAGAGGTCCCACAGGGTGGTGCCCGCCGGGGATCCCGTGACCATGAGGTCACCCCGGAGCGAGACCTTCAGGCCGTACCCGCGGCTCCCCTCGCCCGAGTTCGCCGTCAGGTCCGCCGCGACGCGGAACTCCAGCCTCGGGCGGGCGGGATCCCGCACGTCCCACACCGACACGGTCCCCGGCGGACCCTCGGCGGCGAGCCTGCCGCCGTCGGTCGAGAACCACATCGCCCCGCGCGCGAACTCGGCGCCGACCCCGGGCCGGATCGTGCCCGCCCGGTGGCCGGCGGCCAGGCCCGTCAGCGGCACCAGATCGAGCAGCGCGCCCTCCTCCGCGGCCACGGCCAGCAGGCTCCCGTCGGGGGAGAGCCGGTGCGGGGCGGTGCCCGTCCACGGGCCGAACTCCACGGGGGAAGCGGTGAAGGGCCGCGCCGTGACGTGCGGTTGCAGCCGGTCCGTCAGCGACCAGAACCGCACCGCGCCGTCACGGTCGGCGGAGGCGAGGGTGCGGCCGTCGGGAGCGAACGCCAGGGCGGTGACCGTGTTGGCGTGCCCGGTCAGGACGGCCGAGCGGGCCGGCCGGGCCCCGGAGAGGTCCCACAGGGTCGCCGAGTGATCGGTGCTCCCGAGGGCGAGGCGACGTCCGTCCCGGCTGAACGCGACGCCCTCGATCGAGCCACCGTGCGCGCTGATGACGGCGGTGGGGCGACGGTCCGCCGGGGCGAGGCCGCTCCCGACCGCGCCGGAGAGGTCCCACAACCGGGCCTGGGCGTCGTCGGAGCCGACGACGAGCGTGTTCCCGGAGGCGCTGACGGCCACCGCCCGGGCCGTGCCGCCGGTGCCCTCCAGCGCGCCGAGGCGGCGGGGCCGCTCCGGGGACCGGGTGTCCCACAGCTCCACCGCGCCGTCCTGCCGGGCCAGTACCAGGAGGGCGCCGGCCGGTCCGAAGGCGGCGGCGGCCACCTTGCTGCCCCCTTGCGGGAGGGCCGCCCGGAGGCGTGCTCTTCCGCTCCCCGGATCCACCGACCACACCTTCGTCCCGTAGCGCGAAGCGGCCAGGAACAACCGCCCGTCCGGACTGAACTCCGCCACCTCCACGAACAGGTCCATGGCGAGGGTGTCCCTGCCGAGCGGCTCCGGCCGGCCGTGGTCGGCGGGCAGCGAGAAGGCACCCAGGGACCGTTCGGCGTCCGCCCCGGTGAGCAGCAACGAGCCGTCGCCACCGACCCGGAACGCCGTCCGGCCGTGGAGGCCCGCCTTGTGCGCCACCACCTCGGCGAACCTGCGCGGCTCCCCGTCGCGGCGCGAGGTGTCCCACAGGCCGACGACCCCTTCGAACGTGCCGACCGCCAGCGTCCGCCCGTCCTCGCCGTAGGCCAGCCGGTCCACCCACGCCCCCTGGTCCAGCGCCCCGGCGTACTGCGTGCCGCCCAGCACGTCCATGAGCGTGTCGCGGGTCTGCGTGGACGGCACCTCGCGGTAGGCGGCGGCCGCGAGCAGCAGGGCCGCGCGCGGATCCGTACCGAGGGCGGCCCGCGCGGCCGCCTGGAGCTGGCGTTGCCGGGCCTGCTCGCCGTTGGCGCGGGCCTGCGCACCCTGCTGGACCGCGATCCCCGCGGCCACCAGCGCCAGACAGAGCATCACGCCGATCACTCCGGCGAACTGCCGCAACCGACGCGCCTGCCGCCGCTGCCGCTCCGACGCCCGCTGCAACCGCCGCGCCTGGTCGCGCTCCCGCTCCAGGGCCTCCCCGAGCTCCCGCGTCCTGACCTGCTCCCGCTGCAACTGGCGCCGCTCACGCAGTCGTTCGGCGTACTCGCGTTCCTCGCTCGCGGCCACGAAGGCCCGGTCCACGGGCCGGACCAACCGCGCGTGCCGCTCCTCGCCCAGCCACTCCACGACCGCCACCAGGCGCGAACCCCGGTAGCAGTCCTCCTCGCTGCGCCCCGACCGGTCCCACGCGTCCGCGGCGTCGGAGAGCTGTTGCCGGACCACGAGCCCGGCCCGGTCCTCCTCGATCCACCGCCGCAGCCGGGGCCAGGCCCGCAGCAGCGCCTCGTGCGAGATCTGCGCCACCGCCCGGTCCACGGTGATCAGCCGGGCCCGCGCCAGCCGGTCCCGCACCCCGGTCACCGCCCGCTTCCGCTCCCCGGTGCGGCCGGCGAGCAGTTCGTCGAGACCGATGCGACGGCGCACCGCCTCGTCCCCGTCGGCGGTGAGGGTGACCATGGCGAGGAGGAGTTCCCGCACGGCCTCCCGCCCCGGCACGTCGAGGTCCTCGTAGATGTCCTCGGCGGTGCGCGCCACCGATTCCCGGATCCCGCCGGTCGCCGCGTACCCGGCGAGCGTCAGGGTGGCGCCGCGGCGCCGCACCCAGGTCTCGCGCAGGGCGTGCGCCAGGAACGGCAGCGCCGACCCCCGATCGCGACCGCCGCCCTCGCGGGTGTCGCGCAGCAGGAGCTCCACGAGTCCGGGCTCCAGACGGAGCCCCGCGTCACGCGCGGGCCGCTCGACGGCCGCCCGCAGGTCCGTCTCGTCCATGGGCCAGACGTCGCGCTTCCGATCGAGGGCGGCGCGGAGCTCCGGATGGTCGTAGCAGCTGCCGTAGTGGTCGGCGCGCAGACCGAGGACCACGCGGGGGAGACCGCCTCCGGCGCCGCTCCCGTCGGTGCTGTCGGTGCCGTCGTCGGACGTGGCCGCGGACGTGGGGGTGGAGCCCACGGTGCCGTCCGCGCCGCACACGGCGCGGATGAACAGGGCCCGCTCCTCGGGGTCCGCGCAGGCGGTGAACACCTCCTCGAACTGGTCCACCACCAGTACCCGACAGGCCCCGTCCGCCGGTAGCCGCCCCTGCGCCAACCGCCGCTCCACCTCCGCCCGCGGGGTGCCGGAGGCCCGGGACCACAATTCGGCGAGGGCGCGCAGCGGGTGCGGACCGGGCGAGGGAAGCAGCAGGGCCGGCCAGGGCGTGCCGGGATCCGCCTCGTGACGCCGGGCCAGCCCGGCCAGGAGACCGGCCCGCAGGATCGAGGACTTGCCCACCCCCGAGGCGCCGACGAGGACCACCGGCGCCCGGACCTCCGCCGCCCCGCCGGCTCCCTCCGCGGCCCCCGCGCCTCCGCCCGCCCCCGTGGTTCCCGCCTGCCCCGCGGACCGGACCACTTCGTCGATCAGCTGCCGGACGAGCTCCTCGCGGCCGAAGAACCGCTCGTGGTCCTCGGTGCGAAAGGGCTCCATTCCGGGATAGGGACAGGCCGTGCCGTCGGCGGGATGCACGGCCCCCTCCGACGGGTCGGGGGCGGCGGGGTAGGCCCGGTTGGGGGCGAGGACCAGCTCGCCCACCCGGTCCTCGCTCTGCCGGTGCGGGCGCACCGGCCCGTCCTGGAAACGCCGGTCGAGGAGCGCGTGGACGCCGTCGAGGGTCAGCCGGGCCGGCGCGGAGGGGTCGCCGCGGTGGAGGAGGTCGAGGAGCTCCCCCGTGAAGAGGGTGTGGCGCTCGCCCTCGGGGGCGAAGGACACGGCGAACCCCGAGGCGGAGGTCAGCAGGAAACTGCCGTCGGGCCGCGCGCTGACGAACGGGTCACGGGCCGCCCCGCGCGCGGCGGGCTGCCGCGCCATCCCGGAGAAGCAGCAGTCCAGCAGGACCACGACGGGCGCCCCGCTGTTGCCGAGCGTGTCCCGGACCACCTGGTACGGGATCGAGCGGGCGATGCCCTGGGCGGAGCTGGTGGCCGTGGCCAGGTACAGCTGGTCCTGCGGCCCCAGCAGCCCGTGCCCGATGAACGCGAACAGCACCAGTCCGCGGGCCTCGTCGACGGCCCGCTCGACGGCCTCGACGACGGTGGCCGCGTCGGGCGGATCCAGGAGCAGCTCGACCCGCGAGGGCTCCATCCCGCAGACCTCGTGCAGGGCCCGGGCGAGATCGCGGGCGGAGGTCGCGACGCTGGGCAGGTCGGGGAGCGCGGACCCGGCCCCGTGGACGCTCGTACCGACGACCACGGCGCGGACGCCGGGTCCCGCCAGGTCACCGGCCCGGGGCGGCGGAACGGTCACGGACGCGGGCCGCCACCCTCGGGACCCTCGGGGCGCTCGGCCGGGCCGGCGGCACCGGGTCCGTCCGGCGCGTCCGCCCCGGGCTCTCCGGGCTCATCGGCACCTCCGGCCGTCCCGGTCACCTCGGCCCGCCCGGCGCGCTCGATCCGTTCACTCGACTCGGCCCCTTCACCCGGCGCGGCCCCCTGCCCCGGCTCCGCCGCTTCCCCCGGGGCGTGCTGCTCCCGCCGCTGCAGGGGCACGCCCAACTGCCCGGCGATCTCCTGGGCCAGCGCGCCGGCCGTGAGGGCGTCGAGCCCCTTCACCCGCTCGGAGGTCACCGTGATCGCGGTTCCGTCGGGCCGGGTGATGGTGACGGTCTGGTTGCCGCTGCGGTTCTGCACCCACGTCACCACCGCGGCCACGAGAACCGTGACGATGCCACCCGGCTCCAACAGCACGGTGACGACGTCGGTGACCGTCCCCATGGTCCCCCGCGCCGGCCCCTCACCGGAGCCGCGCCGCACCCGACCGCGCAGCTCCCGCTGCTTCCCGAGCCACACCCGGAGATCGTCCGTCCCGATCCGACCGCCGTCGTCCCGGGCCGTGATCGCGATCTGCATGGTTCTCCCGCCTGGAGCCTTCCGAAGGGCCAACTCCCCTCACCCTACTGAAGATCGCCCCGACCGAACCGCCCGTTCCGGCCGAAGGCGCCCCCGCCGCGGGCCTCCGGTACCCGGGCCTGCGGAGACCTCGGACTTCCGGCGTTCCCGCGCGCGGCGCGGGCACCGCTCCGTACCCTGGGGCGAGACGTCCCGGACAGGAGGGCCATGCGGCTGCCCGCACACCCCCGCACCCCGCCACGATCCGCGTACCGGGCCGCGGGGGCGGCGAGTTGACCGGCGGCC
This sequence comes from Streptomyces sp. NPDC097619, assembly GCF_040302735.1. Classification (NCBI taxonomy): domain Bacteria; kingdom Bacillati; phylum Actinomycetota; class Actinomycetes; order Kitasatosporales; family Streptomycetaceae; genus Streptomyces; species Streptomyces sp. NPDC097619. The sequence goes on from NZ_JBEOSD010000027.1 coordinate 21,684, forward strand.
ACCGCGACCGCCTGCTGCTCTGGCTGGACGACCGCACCCGGCGGAGTCCGGCCTACGTCGACGTCGCCCGCTTCGTCCGCGAGTTCCGGCTGGACGAGGACCCGGCCCTCCTGGCCCTCGAACTCGACCAGGAGGGCCTGGCCCGAATCGTCCGCTCCCTCGGGAGCACCACCGAGGTCCGGCTCACCGACAGCGGGCGCGTCGCCGCCCGCCGACTGAAGGACCTGCGGAAGGACCGCGCCGCCCGGCTCCGGCACACCGCGGACGCCCTGATCCGCTGGCTCTACGACTTCGACGGCGACCGGACCCCCATCGACCCCACCCGCTTCCTCACCACCGCCGGACACTCCTTCGCCGGCACCGACACCACCCGCGCGGACCTCCACGAGGCCCTCGCCCACCTCGCGGAGCACCGCCTCCTCGACCGCCTCCCCACCGAACCGCCCACCGTCCGCCTCACCCCTCAGGGCGCCCGCTGCGCCCTGGCAGGAGGAAACGTGCAGGAGCACCTCGACCGGCCCCGCCCCGGCACCACCTACAACACCTTCATGCCGAACGCCAAAGGCGTCGTCATCGGCGAGCAACACCACTTCACCCAGCACAACACCGAAGGCGTGGACCCCACCCTCTTCGCCCGCCTCGCCGGCTACGTCGGCCAGGTCAGCGGCACCCTCGACCTGCCCGACACGGACCGCGCCGACCTGGAACGCGTCGCCCGGGACCTCCAGGAAGAGGCCGCTTCCGAGACCCCGGACCCGGGCCGCCTGCGCCGGCTCACCGCGCGGATGAAGGAGATGCTCGTCCAGGCCGGCACCACGGCCGCCGCCACGGTGGGCGTCCAGATGGCCGAACAGGCCCTGTCCGCACTGGGCTGAGGCCGCCGCCCCGCCCGGCCGAGGCGCTGTCGGTGCCGGATGGCACCCTCGGGGCATGAACGACGGATCTTTCGACTGGCAGGTGTTCCTGGAGCGGTGGCGGGCCGAGTGGATGCCGCGCGCGGACGAAGAGGAAGAAGAGGCGCAAGGGGCGTCGGAGGGGGACGAAGAGGGGCAGGACGAGGGGGACCGCGACCGCGGTGTCCTCGGTCGGCCCGGCGCGACCCCGGCGGCGCTCGCCGCCGCCGAGGAACGTCTGGGCCGGCGGCTGCCGCCCTCGTACCGGGCCTTTCTGGCCGCGAGCGACGGATGGCGGGTGGACCAGACCGCGGGCGTGTACCGGCTCGGCGGCGTCGCGGAAGTCGACTGGTTCCGCGACCCCTTCGACCTCACCCCGCTGTACGAGGAGGGCCTGCGCGAGGACTCCGCCCCGGAGGAGGTCCGCCTGGCCGGCATGTGGCGGCGGGCCCTCCGGCTGGAAACGGACTCCGACATGACCCACGCCCTCCTCGACCCGGGCGACACCGATCCGGACGGCGAGTGGGCCCTCTACGTCCACAAGGGGTGGAGCGGAGGGTCCCCCGACCGCTACCCCTCGTTCCGGGCCTACATGGAAGCGATGTACCGAAGCTTCCACGCCGATCGGGTGGACCGGCCCGAGTTCGTGAACGCGACCACGCGCGCCCAGGACGCCCGGGTCGAGGAGGCACGCCGGCTGGCCCTGGCCGGCCGGCACGGCGAGGCCCTGCCCCTGCTGGAAGAGGCGGCCGCCTTCGGACGGCCCGGCAGCCTCGTCCTGCTCGGCCAGCTCCGGCAGTTCGCACAGCCGGCGGGGCGCGGCCGCGTCTGGTACGGCGATTTGGTCTCCGACGCCCGCTACCGCTCGGAGGTCCTGCCGGTGGAGGCTGTCGAGCCGGCCGCGGGCACGGGGCACATGGGCGGAGACGACCACTGGCTGAGGATGATGGCCGCCCGCGGAGTCGCACGGGAATCCGCCGAGGCCGTACTCCGGGCGCTCCGGGTCGGCAGCCACCGCTACGACCCACCGGGGGAGTGGGGGACGGCCGTCGCCGAAGCGCGGAGCAGGGCCGGTTGGGGCGAGACCGACCCCGCCTGGCGCGTGCTGACGGCGGGGCTTGCGTCCTGGGAGGCACCGGGGCCCGGTCTGATCGCGCCGGTCGGATTGCTCGCCGACCCCGTCCTGGGCCCGCTGGTCACCCCCGAGCGGGGCCGTGAACTCCTGTCGATCCCGCGTTCCGGGGAGACGGGGCCGCCGCCCGAGCCCCTGCCCGGTCTCGACCCGCCGGGCCTGTTGTGGCTGACCTCCACTGCGGGGAGCCGCAGCCCGGAGGGCGGGTACCGGTGCGTCTGGGTCGAAGGAGCCGACCCCGCCGTCCTGCCCGAGCTGATCGGAGCGGAAGGGGCGGCGCTGACCCCGCCCACCGGCCGCTTCGGATCCTGGCGGGTGTTCCGGCGGCCCCCGCGCGAGGAGGTGCCGGTCTGGGAGGACCGGGCCCTGGTCGCCGTCGGCCGTACCGCCGGGGGCTGGGCCTTCGCCTTCGACGGCGACGGCGCCCGGCTGGACGACCGCTTCGTGTCCCCCGCCCCGGCCGCGTCCACGGCGGGCCGCGCGGTGGTGGTCTGGCGCGAGCCCAGGCACGGGTTCGCCGACGGGACCCCGCCCGCGTTCCACCTGTCCGTGGCCGAAGGGGGCCGGGAAGTGTTCGCGTTCACCGTCCGGGCGGGGGAGACCGTCCGCTCCGGCGAGATTCCGACGGGCCTGGATCCCGAACGGCTCTTCCGCCCGCAGGACACCGAGCGGGAGAACGAACGCCGGGCGCTGCGCGCCCTCCACACGGAACTCGGTCTCGACCTGCCCCGTTTCGCGCTGACGCAGGGCAGCCTCCGCACCTTCACGACGCGCTCCTGGACCCGGCCGCCCCACGAGGGCGAGCGCTACGCCTCATTGACCTTCGTCCGCACCCGCCCCGGCTCCCCGCCGTCCGAATAGCCACCTGCCACCCCGGCCGGTACCCGGCCCCGCCTGATTGCGGGCCCCGGCCGTCTTCGCCCAGGCCGCCTCCTGCTCACGGGCCTTGACGGTCCGGGGGTGGTCGGCCCCGAGGACGCGGGCACTGTCCTCGGCCAGAGCCGCGAAGAGCGCGCGCGCGAAGGCCGGGTCCCCGGCCGCGCCGGTCCAGTGGGCCTGGTTGTAGCGGCACTCCAGGGTGTCGGGATGAACCGGTCCGAGCAGGCGGGCGCTGTCCGCGACGAGCTCGTCGAACAGGGTGCGGGCGGTGTCCGGGCTGCCGCCCGCACCCGTCCAGTTGGCGTGGTTGTGGCGGCTGTCCAACGTGTCGGGGTGCCCGGGGCCGAAGACGCGGGCCCGTTCGGCGATGAGGGCCGCGTACAGCTTGCACGCGGTGGCGGGATCACCGGCCCGGCCGACCCAGTTGGCGTGGTTGTGCCGGCTGGCCAGGGTGTCGGGATGATTGGACCCGAGGACCCGGCTGCGGTCGGCCACGAGCGTCTCGTACAGCCGACGGGCGGCCACCGGGTCCCCGGCCGCCGCGGCCCAGACGGCGTGGTTGTGCCGGCTGGTCAGGGTGTCGGGGTGGTCGGCGCCCAGGACCCGCGCACGATCGGCCACGACGCCGTCCTGGAGGTCGCGGGCCTTGGCGGCGTCCCCGGCCGCGCCGGTCCAGTGGGCGTGGTTGTGGCGGCTCGCCAAGGTGTCGGGATCGTCGGGGCCGAGCGCTCGGGAACGGTCGGCGATCACGCCGTCCTGGAGGTCCCGAGCCTTGCCGGCGTCCCCGGCCGCGCCGGTCCAGTCCGCGTCGAGGTACCGGCTCGACAGCGTGTCGGGGTGGTCGGGCCCGAGGGTGCGGGACCGGTCCGCGACGACGCCTCGGCAGAGGTCGCGCGCGGCCGCCGGGTCGCCGGCCTGCCCGGTCCAGTGGGCGTGGGCGTGTCGGCTGGTCAGGGTGTCGGGGTGGTCGACCCCGAGGGCCCGGCCGCTGTCGGTGACGACAGCTGCCAGGAGGTCCCTCGCGGCGTTCTGCGCTCCGGCACCCCCGGTCCAGAGGGCGTGGTTGTGGCGGCTGGTCAGGGTGTCCTTGTGATCGGGTCCGAGGAGCCTGATCCGGTCGGCGATCAGGGTCTCGCTCAGGTCCCGCGCGGTGGCCGAGTCCCCGGCCACACCGGTCCACCGCGCGTGTTGGTGCCGGGAGGCCAGGGTGTCGGGGTGCTCGGCCCCGAGGACGCGGGTCCGGTCGGTGATCAGGGCCTTTTCGAGGTCGCGTGCGGTGGCCGGGTCCCCGAGCTCGCCGGTCCACCGGGCGTGCTCGTGGCGGGAGGCCAGGGTGTCGGGATGGTCGGCGCCGAGGACGCGGACGCGGTCGGGGACGAGCGCGGCCAGCAACCGGTGCGCGCCCGCGGGGTTCCTGGCCCGGCCGGTCCACACGGCATGGTGGTGGCGGCTCTCCAGGGTGTGGGGGTCGTCGGGGCCGTGGACCCGGCCGCGGTCGGTGACGAGGCCGTCCAGGAGGTCGCGCGCCGTGGCCGGCTCTCCCGCCTCGCCGGTCCACATGGCGTGCCGGTGGCGACAGGCGAGGGTGTCGGGGTGATCGCCGCCCAGCGCGTGGCCGGCGATCTCGACCGTGGTGCGGGCGAGGGCCGCCGCCCGGGCGGGATCGCCCTCACCCGCGGCGGCTTCGGCCTGCGCGGTGAAGGAGGCGATGACCTGGTGGACTCCGGACGGATCATCCGCGCCGGAGGACTGCCGGGGCTCCGCTCCGCCGTCGCTCCGGGCCTGTTCGGTGAGCCGGGCGAGCACCGCGAGGACGTCGGTGGCCCCGGCCGGCCGGTCGTCGGGGTCCTTCCCCAGCAGGGCGTGCACGAGTGCGGAGAGCCCGTCGGGAACCCCGGGCCGCAGATGGGCCAAGGGTCGGGGGGACTCTTCGGCGTGCTGCCACATCAGCTGGTAGTAGTTGCCGAGGAACGGGGGCGTGCCGGCGAGCATCTCGTACAGGACGCAGCCCAGGGCGTACAGGTCGCAGCGGGCGTCCACCCGCTTGCCGCGTTCGGGCCGCCACTGTTCCGGGGCCATGTAGGGCGGGGTGCCGAAGGGCTTGTCGGTGGTCGTCAGTCCGGTCGTCGACTGGACGGACCAGGCGATCCCGAAGTCGCAGATCTTCACCTGGCCGTCGTGCAGGAGCACGTTCCCCGGCTTGAGGTCCCGGTGCACCACCTCCAGGGCGTGCGCCGCGACCAGACCCTCCACGATCTGGACCGCCAGGGCGAGGACCTCACCCAGCGGCAGTCCGTCCGGGGCCTCCCCGATCCGATCGGCCAGGCTCCGGCCCTCCAGCAGCTCCATCACGATGAACAACCGCTCCCCGTCCCGGGAGATGTCGTGCACCACCGTGATCCGCGGATGCCGCAGGCCCGCCCCGATCGCCGCCTCGCGCCGGAACCGCTTCAGGGCCTCGGGGGAGGTGGCCCGATCGTCCAGTACCTTCACGGCGACGTCGCGCCGGAGCTCGGGATCCGCGCACCGCCAGACCTCGCCCATCCCGCCCCGGCCGAGGCGCTCGATCACCTTGTACCGACCGGCCAGCCGGACCCCAGCCTCCACCAGCACCCCCACACCGTGCGCGTACGACTCCCCGATCCGCATTCTGCCCCCGTACCCCGGCCCGTGGGGGCGGATCCGGCATCCTCCGTCCCGTCCTCCCCGGGGACGATCGTGTCCGGACGGCCGCTGCGGGGTGGGGGTGGGGGCACCCCCGAGGGCACGTCGTGCTCAAGGCGACCGACGGAGCGCACGGCGTGGGGGTGTCGAGCGGAACCAAGGTAATCGCTGTCCGGAAAATCTTGAAGAGAACGCGCAAATATTGAACACAAGATGAGGTATGGACGCGCCGGGTCCGCACGCGCCCGTGCACCCTGAGCTGCCCGCACCCGCCCGGGGTCTGGCTTGACCTCGGGTCGGACGGTGTGGACGCCTTTGAGGGGGTCCGGTCCGGAGTCACCTTGTCAAGCAATTACGAAACGTGCGCGATATCTTGCGTTCGCTTGTTGCTGGTGGTTGAGTGTGCCGCGCCCCACCACGCAGTCGCCGACCTCGGCGGGGGCGACCTCCACGTTCTGCCCGAAGGGGACCACCCGATGACAAGTGCCAGGCTCCGCCGTACCCGCCGCGCCACCGCGGTCACCCTCGTCTCCGCCATGACGCTGACCGCGCTCGCCGCCTGCAGCAGCGGTGGCGGCGACAGCACGGACAACGCGGGGCAGCAGAGCGCCGCGCCCGACCCCTCCGCCCCCTTGGACCCCAAGACCAAGGTGTCGATCACGATCGACTGCATGCCCCCGGCGGCGAAGGCGGCCGAGCTCAAGGAGTGGAAGGAGGACGTCGCCGAGTTCAACAAGACCTACCCGAACGTCACGATCGAGGGGCGGTCCACTCCGGGCCAGTGCCTGGAACCCCCGCGCTTCACGGCGATGCTCAAGGCCAAGTCCCAGCCGGACGTCTTCTACACCTACTTCACGGACCTGCCGCAGGTCCTCTCCGAGGACGGCGCCACCGACCTCAGCGCCTACGTCACCGACAAGACGGTCCCGGCCCTCAAGGACATCGACCCGAACGTGCTCGACGTCCTCAGGAAGGACGGCAAGCTCTACGGCCTGCCCACCAGCAACTACACGATGGGCCTGCTCGTCAACCGCAAGCTCTTCAAGGACGCGGGCCTGAACCCCGACACCCCGCCGAAGACCTGGGACGAGGTCCGGGCCGCCGCCAAGAAGATCGCCGCCCTCGGCAACGGCGTGGCCGGCTTCGGCGAGTACAGCGCCGCCAACACCGGCGGCTGGCACTTCACCGCGCAGCTCTACAGCCTCGGCGGCGACATCGTGGACGAGAGCGGCACCAAGGCCGCCTTCAACAACGACCTCGGCAAGCAGCTCGCCAAGAACCTCCACGCCATGCGCTGGGAGGACGACAGCATGGGCAAGACCCAGCTGCTCAAGTGGGGCGACCTGCAGAAGCAGATAGCCACCGACAAGCTCGGCATGTTCCTCGCCGCCCCCGACGACATCACGTACATGGTCCAGCAACTCGGCGCCAAGTACGAGAACTTCGGCATGGGCCCCATTCCCGGCGGCAAGAACACCCTCGCCGGCGGCAACGGCTACATGATCAAGCAGGGCATCTCCGCCGACAAGGTCAAGGCCGGCATCGCCTGGCTGAACTTCAAGTTCACCACCGTCGGCAAGGGCCAGTTCGACTGGGCCCGCACCAAGGCCGACAGCCTGCCCGTCGGCCTCCCGCAGCCCAACTTCTGGCTGAACGAGTCCAAGAGCAAGGACGACGCCGCCCGCTCCGAGAACGCCACCATGCCGGTCGCCAACTTCAAGGCGTTCACCGACAGCCCCGTCCCCGGCAAGGCCGAGCCGCCGAAGGCCCAGGAGATCTACAAGGTCCTCGACAACGTGATGTCCGGCATCCTCACCAACGAGGACGCCGACGTCGACAAGCTCCTGTCCACCGCGGAGAAGCAGGTCAACCAGGTCCTGGCCAACCAGTGACGGCACCGGGCGGGGCGGCGCGCACCCCGCGCCCCACCCCGCCCGCGGCCTCCCGCCCGGCACCGGACACGGCAGTCCCGTACCAAGGAGCACGCATGTCGGCCCCGAGCCTGACCCCCAACAAAGCGCAGAGCCCCCGCCACCCCGAGCCGCGCCCGCACGGGCCCGCGGCGCCGGCGGGCGCCCTCGCCAAGAACCTGCGGCGCAACCTGACCGCCCACGGGTTCCTCATCGGAGCCGTCCTGTGCTTCGCCGTCTTCTCCTGGTACCCGATGGTCAGGGAATTCCTCCTGGCCTTCCAGAAGACCGAGAGCGGCGAATCGGTCTGGGTCGGACTGGACAACTTCCGCACCGTCTTCAACGACCCGGCGTTCTGGCAGGCCTGGGGCAACACCCTCTGGTACACCGCCCTCGCCCTGCTCCTCGGCTTCGCCGTGCCGTTCGTCCTCGCCATCGCGATCAACGAGTTCCAGCACGGCAAGGGCTACCTGCGGCTCCTGGTCTACCTGCCCGTGATGCTGCCGCCCGTCGCCGCCGTCCTGCTCTTCCAGTACCTGTACGACCCCGGCTACGGACTCCTCAACGAACTGCTCGGCTTCCTCCACCTGCCCGAGCAACAGTGGCTCCAGGACGCCGACATCGCGATGTTCGCCCTCGTCATCGCCTCCACCTGGATGAACATGGGCGGGGCGACCCTCATCTACCTCGCCGCCCTCCAGGGCATACCCGGCGAGCTCTACGAGGCGGCCGAACTCGACGGCGCCGGCCTGTTCCGCAAGATCTGGCACGTCACCGTCCCGCAGACGCGCCTCATCCTCTCGCTGATGTTCCTCATGCAGATCATCGCGACCATGCAGGTCTTCGTCGAACCGTTCCTGCTCACCGGCGGCGCCGGCCCCGAAGGGTCCACGACCACCGTCGTCTACCTCATCTACCAGTACGCCTTCAACTTCAACGACTACGGCGCCGCGGCGGCCCTCGGCCTGCTCCTGCTCGTGCTGCTCGCCGGATTCTCGGCCGCGTACGCCAAGCTCAGCCGCTCCGAGGACGCATAGGACCGGGAGAACAGCAATGTCCACACGCACGCTCGTCTCACCGGCGGCACGCGCCAAACCCCGCGGCAAGCGCCTCTACTGGAGCGCCTTCGCCCTGGTCACCGGCGGATTCACGGTGGCCTTCCTCGGACCCCTCTACTGGCTCCTCACCAGCGGGTTCAAGGACACCCAGGAGGTCGTCCGCACCCCTCCGACCCTGGTGCCCGAGAGCTTCACGCCCGAGAACCACAGCCGCGCCTGGGAGGTCATGGACCTGTCCTCCCTGCTCTTCAACACCCTCTACTACGCCCTCGGCGCCCTCGCCTTCCAACTGGTCCTCGACGTGGCCGCCGCCTACTCGCTGTCCAAACTGCGGCCCGTGCTCGGCAAGGCCATCCTCGGCATGATGCTCGCCACCCTCATGATCCCCGCCACGGTCCTCGTCGTCCCCCAGTACCTGACTGTCCTCGACGTACCGGTCACCGGCTGGAACCTGCTCGACACGCCCTGGGTGATCTGGCTGCCGTCCGTCACCAACGCCTTCAACATCTTCCTGCTGAAGCGCTTCTTCGACTCGATCCCCCGGGAGATCCTCGACGCCGCCGCCATCGACGGCGCGAGCCCGATGCGCATCCTGTGGTCGATCGTCCTGCCCATCTCACGCCCCATCCTGGGCGTCGTGTCGATCTTCGCGGTGGTCGGGGTCTGGAAGGACTTCCTCTGGCCCATGCTCACCCTCCCCGACCCGACCAAGCAGACCCTCAACGTGGGCATCTACTCGCTCTCCACCGGCGTCCCCGTGAACGTCCTCATCGCGGCGCTCACCATCGCCTCCCTGCCCACCCTGCTCGTCTTCCTCGTCTTCCAGCGCAACATCATGGGCGGGCTCACCGCGGGCGGCCTCAAGGGCTGACCCGCCCCGCCCCTCCCAGGAACACTCGCCGCCGCCCCGGGCCTTCCCACCCCGCCACCCGGAGCGGCGGCGAGACCCGATCCTGCCCCGAACCGAGGCGATCCCCGTCCGACCCGCCCCGGAACACCCCGCGGAACCGCCGCCGCGGCACCGGACGCCCCCGGGCGCCCACCCAGCCGGCCCCCCTCACACGCCCGGCCGCCACCCGGCGGCCGCCCTCCCGGGCCCGACCCGGCCCACCGCGCGCGGCCGGACGCGTGACCGAAACCGACCCCTACCCCCTAAGGAACCACCGTGGCCGCCCCCACTCCGTCCCGCACCGCCGACTGGTGGCGCGACGCCGTCATCTACCAGGTCTACCCGCGCAGCTTCGCCGACGGCGACGGTGACGGCACCGGAGACCTCGCGGGCATCCGCGCCCGACTGCCCTACCTCGCCGAACTCGGCGTCGACGCCGTCTGGTTCACCCCGTGGTACGCCTCCCCGCTCGTCGACGGCGGCTACGACGTCGCCGACTACCGCACCATCGACCCCGCCTTCGGCACCCTCGACGAGGCCGAGAAGCTCATCACCGAAGCGGGCGAACTCGGGCTGCGCGTGATCGTCGACATCGTGCCCAACCACGTCTCCGACCGGCACGCCTGGTTCCGGGCCGCCCTCGCCGCGGGCCCCGGCAGCCCGGAAAGGTCCCGGTTCCACTTCCGCCCCGGCCGCGGCGAACACGGCGAACTGCCGCCCAACGACTGGCCCTCGCAGTTCTCCGGCAACACCTGGACCCGCGTCCCCGACGGCGAGTGGTACCTCCACCTCTTCACCCCCGAACAGCCCGACCTCAACTGGGACCACCCCGACGTCCGCCGCGAACACGAGGACGTCCTGCGCTTCTGGTTCGAACGAGGAGTCGCAGGCGTCCGCATCGACTCCGCCGCCCTCCTCACCAAGGACCCCACCCTCCGCGACTTCACCGAAGGCGTCGACCCCCACCCCTACATCGACCAGGACGAGATCCACGAGGTCTACCGCTCCTGGCGGGCCGTCGCCGACGAGTACGGCGGCATCTTCGTCGGAGAGGTCTGGCTCCCCGACGCCGAACGCTTCGCCCGCTACCTGCGCCCCGACGAACTCCACACCGCCTTCAACTTCAACTTCCTCGCCTGCCCCTGGGAACCCGCCCGCCTCCGCACCACCATCGACGACACCCTCGCCGAACACGCGCCCGTCCACGCCCCCGCCACCTGGGTCCTCTGCAACCACGACGTCACCCGCACCGCGACCCGGTACGGCCGCACCGACACCGCCTTCGACTTCGCCACCAAGCGCTTCGGCACCCCCACCGACCTCGCCCTCGGCACCCGCCGCGCCCGCGCCGCCGCCCTCCTCACCCTCGCCCTCCCCGGCTCCGTCTACCTCTACCAGGGAGAGGAACTGGGCCTGCCCGAGAGCGAGGTCCCCCGCACCCGCATCCAGGACCCGATGCACGCCCGCTCCGGCGGCGTCGACCCCGGCCGCGACGGCTGCCGCGTCCCCCTGCCCTGGGAGGCCGACGCCCCCGCCCACGGCTTCGGCACCCACCCCGACACCGAGACCTGGCTGCCCCAACCCGCCGACTGGGCCCGCTACGCCGTCGACCGGCAGAGCGCCGACCCCGCCTCCATGCTCCACCTCTACCGCACGGCCCTCTCCCTGCGCCGCACCGTGCCCGGCTTCGGCGACGGCCCCCTGGAATGGCTGCCCGCCGCCGACGGCGTCCTCGCCTTCACCCGCGGACACGGCCTGACCTGCGTGGTCAACCTCGCGGACGGGCCCACCGCCCTCCCCGACCACCAGGAAGTCCTGCTCGCCAGCGGCCCGCTGCCGCAGGACGGCACCCTCCCCACCGACACGGCCGTCTGGCTCCGGTCCTGACACCGGCCCCCGTCCGAACCCCTCCCGAGAAGCGAGGCCCGATGTCCGGAAAGACCCTCCCCGCACGCGCGCGCGGCGCCGCCATCGCCACCGCCGCGGCCGGCGCCCTGCTCTGCCTCACCCAGGTGATCGGCTCCACCGCGACCGCCGCACCCGTACGCCCGACCCCCGCCCCGCCCACCGGCCCCGTGGTCACCCGCGCCGGCCTCGACCCCGCGCTGGTCGCGGGCCGCGGCGCGGCCGTCGCCTTCGACGAACAGGAAGCGGAGAACGCCCGCACCGACGGCACCGTCATCGGCCCCGACCGCACGGCCCACACCCTCCCCTCGGAGGCCTCCGGCCGCAAGGCGGTCAAGCTCCTCCCCGGCCAGTACGTCGAGTTCACCCTGCCCCGCGCCGCCAACGCCCTCACCGTGCGATACAGCATCCCCGACGCGGCCACCGGCGGCGGGATCACCGCCCCGCTCACCGTCAGCGCCGCCGGCCGCCCGCTCCGCACCATGACCCTCACCTCCGCCTACTCCTGGCTGTACAACCAGTACCCCTTCACCAACGACCCCCAGGCGGACCTGCTCCACCCCGACTGGTGGCTCGCCGAGTGCGCGTGCGTCCCCTCCGCCACCACGCCCGCACCCACCATCACCAAGCCGTTCCGCCCCACCCACTTCTACGACGAGCAGCGCCTGCTCCTCGGGCAGACCTTCCGCGCGGGGCAGACCGTCCGGCTCACCGTCCCCACCGGCAGCCCCGCCGCCTGGACCGTCATCGACCTGCTCGACACCGAACTCGTCGCGGGGCCGCACGTCGAACGCGGAGGGATCGACGTGCGGCTCCTCGGCGCGGACCCGACCGGACGCCGGGACGCCGCCCCCGCCATCGAACGGGCCATCGCCCTGGCCCGCCGGACCGACCGGGCCGTGTACCTCCCGCCGGGCACCTTCCGCGTCGACCGGCACATCATCGTGGACGACGTCACGATCATCGGGGCCGGAAACTGGCACACCGTCCTCAAGGGACGCCAGGTCACCCTCCCCACCCCGGCACCCGACGGCTCGATCCACACCGGCGTCGGCCTCTACGGCAAGCCCGCCGCCGAGGGCGGCAGCCGCGACGTCCACCTGTCCGGCTTCGCCATCGAGGGCGACGTCCGGGAACGCGTCGACACCGACCAGGTCAACGCCATCGGCGGGGCCATGAGCCACTCCACCATCCAGGGCCTGTACCTGCACCGCACCAAGGTCGGCCTGTGGTTCGACGGCCCCATGACGAACATCCGGATCACCGGCAACACGATCACCGACCAGATCGCCGACGCGCTCAACTTCCACACCGGCGTCACCGACTCCCTGGTCCGCGACAACTTCATCCGCAACACCGGCGACGACGGCATCGCCCTCTGGTCCGAGAAGACCGCCGACGCCCGCAACACCATCGACCGCAACACCGTCCAGTCACCCACCCTCGCCAACGGCATCGCCGTGTACGGCGGCGAGGACACCACCATCAGCCGCAACCTCGTCGCCGACCCCGTGCGCGAGGGGAGCGCCCTGCACGCCGGTGCCCGCTTCGGCGCCGAGCCCTTCACGGGGAAGCTCCACTTCACCGACAACACGGCGGTCCGCGCCGGCACCCTCGATCCGAACTGGAAGATCGGACTGGGCGCGCTGTGGATGTACGCTCTGGACGGCTCCATCGCGGCCGACGTGCGCGTCACCGGCGACCACTACCTGGACTCCACCCACAACGCGATCATGCTCGTCAGCGAGTACGGGGTGAAGGACCGCTACGAGATCCCCGCGGTCCACTTCAAGGACGTCCGGGTGGACGGTGCCGGGAACTCCGTGCTGAGCGCCCGCACCAAGGGCTCCGCCACCTTCGAGAACGTCGACGCCCGCAACGTGGGCGCCGTCGGGGTCAACAACTGCGGTTCCTTCAACTTCCCCGCCACGGGATCGGAGTTCACCCTGGAGGACCGCGGGGGCAACGACGGGGGCTGGCTCGCCCCCTGGCTGCTGCCCAACACCATCACCTGTGACGACCGGCCGCCGGTCGTCACGCCCCCGGCGCCCGCGCCCTGGTGAGCCGTCCCCGCGCCCGGGGGACGCGGGGAGGTCCCGCTCCGGAGGTGTCCGGAGCGGGACCGGATGTCCGAAGAGCGCCTTTGCGTCATGTTCTCCGGAGAACAGGAAGTCCGACGCAATTTCTTGCGACTTTTGCGCTAGGCTTGCGTGTATGACGCGACGACTTGCTCAGGTGGCGAAGAAGGTGGGGGTCAGCGAGGCGACGGTCAGCCGTGTCCTCAATGGCAAGCCCGGGGTCTCGGACGCCACTCGGCAGTCCGTGCTGACGGCGCTGGACGTACTGGGCTACGAACGGCCGACGCAGCTGCGGGGGGAGCGGGCCCGCCTGGTCGGCCTCGTCCTCCCCGAGCTGCAGAACCCGATCTTCCCGGCGTTCGCCGAGGTCATCGGGGGTGCGCTCGCCCAGCAGGGGCTCACCCCCGTGCTCTGCACCCAGACCAAGGGCGGGGTCTCGGAGGCCGACTACGTGGACCTGCTGCTCCAGCAGCAGGTCTCCGGCGTGGTCTTCGCCGGTGGGCTGTTCGCGCAGGCAGACGCCCCGCACGACCACTACTACCGGCTGGCCGAGCGCAACATCCCCGTCGTCCTGGTCAACGCCTCCATCGAGGGCCTCGACTTCCCCTGCGTCGCCTGTGACGACGCCGTGGCCATCGAGCAGGCCTGGCGGCACCTGGTGTCCCTGGGGCACGAGAGGATCGGGCTGGTGCTCGGCCCCGAAGACCACGTCCCCTCGCGCCGCAAGCTGGAGGCGGCCCGGGCGGCCTCCGCGGCCGCCGGTACGCCGTGGAACGACGCCTTCGTCGAGCGGTCGATCTTCTCGCTGGAGGGCGGGCAGGCCGCCGCCGCGCGCCTGCTCGACCGGGGCGTCACCGGCATCGCCTGCGGCAGCGACCCCCTGGCGCTCGGCGCGATCCGGGCGGCCCGTCGCCGGGGCCTCGCGGTCCCCGCGGACGTATCGGTGGTCGGTTTCGACGACTCCGCCTTCATGACCTGCACCGAGCCCCCCTTGTCCACGGTCCGCCAGCCCATCGAGGCCATGGGGCGCGCCGCGGTGGACCTGCTGAGCGCGCAGATCCAGGGCGCCCAGCACCACCTGGGGGAGCTGCTCTTCGAGCCCGAGCTCGTCGTCCGCGGCTCCACGGCGCCGCCGCCGACGCGTTGATCCGTCGACTCGGCGATCCACGGACCGGCCGGCCTCCCGGCCCCACGGTTTCCGACAACTGACGACATATCACTCCGCACGTCACTCCACGGCACCGGTGTCCCCCGCCCCGAGCGGGCGCGACACCGGTGCCGTACGTGTTTCCGGCTGATGTTCCCTGTCGGTAAGTGGAGTGAAAGCGTTGACAAAATTGTCATCCAGGAGAAACCTTGCGAGCTAACAGCGCAAATCAGTTGCACAAGCCGCTCAAGAAGCTGGCTAGCTGTCGTTTCGATCCTTGTCGGAGTCACATCGGGCTCCACGGCGCGCGACCTGTCGAACCACCCCGGCATCCGGGCACTCCCGCGCGTCCCCGGCGCGGACCGTTCCCGGACCCAGACAGGGCACCCGCCCTGCCCGCATCGCGGAGAGGTCACCATGAGAGGCACACACCCGAGCAGACGATGGGGGGCCGGTCTGCTGACAGCGGGCCTGATCTCCGTGGGAATGCTCCCCACCCCCGCCCAGGCCGCGGCGGACGTCAACCTCGCGCTCGGCCGCGCCGCCACCGCCGGCGGCGCCCACGGCGGCTACCCGGCGTCCCACGTCACCGACGGGAGCCAGCAGTCCTACTGGGAGGGCCCCAGCGGATCCTTCCCGCAGTGGGTGCAGGTCGACCTCGGCGCCCGCACCGACGTGGACCGGCTGTCCCTGAAGCTGCCGACCGGCTGGGAGACCCGCAACCAGTCCCTCAGCATCCTCGGCAGCACCGACGGCACCTCCTTCGGCACGCTCGTCGGGGCCCAGTCGCGCACCTTCGACCCGTCCTCGGCCAACACGGTGAACATCACCCTGCCCGACGCCGAGGCCCGCTACGTCCGGGTGCAGGTGGCCTCCAACTCCGGCTGGAACGCCGCCCAGCTCTCCGAACTGGAGGTGTACGGGACCACCGAGGGCGGTGAGGACCCGGGCGAGCCGCCGGTCACGGGAACCAACCTGGCGCGGAACAAGCCGATCGAGGCCACGTCCACGACCCAGAACTACGTGGCCGCCAACGCCAACGACGACAACACGGCGACCTACTGGGAGTCGGCCGGCTTCCCCGGCGGCCTCACCGTGAAGCTCGGCTCCGACGCCGACGTCGAGGCCGTCGTCGTCAAACTCGACCCGAACACCGCCTGGGGCCCGCGCAGCCAGTCCCTGGAAGTCCTCGGACGCGCCTCGACGGCCGGCTCCTTCAGCACCCTGAAGGCCCGCGCCACCTACGCCTTCAGCCCGTCCTCGGGCCAGAACACCGTCACCATCCCCGTGACCGGCCGCGTCTCCGACGTGCGCCTGACGGGCTTCTCCAACACCGGCGCCGGCGGCACGCAGGTCGCCGAGATCCAGGTGCTCGGCCGGGCCGCCCCCGCACCCGACTTCGTGGTGAACGAACTGACCTGGGAACCGGCCACCCCCTCCGAATCCGACGAGGTCACGGCCAAGGTCACCGTCCGCAACGCGGGCACCGCCGCGGCCCCGGCGGCCACGGTCAACGTCAGCGTCGAGGGCACCGTGGCGGGCTCCGCGCCGGTCCCCGCCCTGGCCGTCGGCCAGTCGGCCACCGTCTCGGTGCCGCTCGGGAAGCGCCCCATGGGCTCCTACACCGTCTCCGCCGCCGTGGACCCGACGGACACCGTGCCCGAGCTCGACAACACCAACAACAGCCGGACCGCCGCGACCAAGCTGACCGTCTCCCAGGCTCCCGGCCCGGACCTGACCGTCACCGCCGTCAACGCCAACCCGTCGGCGCCCGCCGTCGGAGCCCCCGTCTCCTTCACCGTCGCCGTGAAGAACCGCGGCACCACCGCGGTACCGGCCGGCAGCGTCACCCGCCTCACCGCCGGCTCCACCACGCTCTCCGGCACCACCCCGGCCATCGCCGCCGGAGCCACGGCCGACGTCGCCCTCACCGGCACCTGGACGGCCGTCAACGGCGGAGTGACCCTGACCGCCACCGCCGACGCGACCGGAACCGTCACCGAGACCAACGAGACCAACAACGTCTTCACCCGGTCGATGGTCGTCGGACGCGGCGCGGCCGTCCCGTACACCGAGTACGAGGCCGAGGACGCCGCCTACCGCGGCTCGCTCCTCTACACCGACTCCACCCGCCCCTTCGGCCACACCAACTTCGCCACCGAGTCCTCCGGCCGCGAATCCGTCCGCCTCGACACCACCGGCGACTACGTGGAGTTCACCTCCACCGGCGCCGCCAACTCCATCGTCGTCCGCAACTCCATCCCCGACGCCGCGGGCGGCGGCGGCCGCGAGGCCACGCTGAGCCTCTACGCCAACGGACAGTTCGTCAGGAAGCTGACCCTCTCCTCCAAGCACAGCTGGCTGTACGGAAACACCGACCAGCCCGAGGGCCTCACCAACACCCCCGGCGGAGACGCCCGACGCCTCTTCGACGAGTCGAACGCCCTGCTCAGCCAGTCCTACCCGGCCGGCACCAAGTTCCGCCTCCAGCGGGACGCGGGCGACACCGCCGCCTACTACATCGTGGACCTCGTCGACCTGGAGCAGGTCGCCCCGCCCGCCGCCAAGCCCGCCCAGTGCGTCTCGATCACCGAGTACGGGGCCGTGCCCAACGACGGCATCGACGACACCGACGCCCTCCAGCGCGCCGTCACCGCCGACCAGAAGGGCGAGATCCCCTGCGTGTGGATCCCCGCCGGACAGTGGCGCCAGGAGCAGAAGATCCTGACCGACGACCCGCTGAACCGCGGCAACCACAACCAGGTCGGCATCCGTGACGTCACCATCCGCGGCGCGGGCATGTGGCACTCCCAGCTCTACACGCTGACCCCGCCGCACCTGGCCAACGGCATCAACCACCCCCACGAGGGCAACTTCGGCTTCGACATCGACGAGAACACCCAGATCTCCGACATCGCCATCTTCGGCTCCGGCACCATCCGCGGCGGCGACGGCAACGCCGAGGGCGGCGTCGGCCTCAACGGCCGCTTCGGCAAGAACACGAAGATCAACAACGTCTGGATCGAACACGCCAACGTGGGCGTCTGGGCCGGCCGTGACTACTCCAACATCCCCGAGCTCTGGGGACCCGGCGACGGCCTGGAGTTCACCGGCATGCGCATCCGCAACACCTACGCCGACGGCATCAACTTCGCCAACGGCACCCGCAACTCCACCGTCTACAACTCCTCCTTCCGCAACACCGGTGACGACGCCCTGGCCGTCTGGGCCAGCAAGTACGTCAAGGACACCTCCGTGGACATCGGCCACGACAACCACTTCCGCAACAACACCGTCCAGCTACCCTGGCGGGCCAACGGCATCGCGGTCTACGGCGGCTACGGCAACACCATCGAGAACAACGTCATCTCCGACACCATGAACTACCCGGGGATCATGCTGGCCACCGACCACGACCCGATCCCCTTCACCGGCCAGACCCTGATCGCCAACAACGCCCTGCACCGCGCCGGCGGCGCCTTCTGGAACGAGGACCAGGAGTTCGGGGCCATCACCCTCTTCGCCCAGGGCCCCGACATCCCCGGCGTCACCATCCGCGACACCGAGATCCACGAATCCACCTATGACGGCATCCAGTTCAAGACCGGCGGCGGCGCCATGCCGAACGTCAAGGTCACGAACGTCACCATCGACAAGTCCCTCAACGGCTGCGGCATCCTCGCGATGGGCGGAGCCCGCGGCAGCGCCACGCTGACCGGGGTCACCATCACCGGATCAGCCAAGGGCGACATCTGCTCCCAGCCCGGCACCCAGTTCGTCTTCAACCAGGGCTGATCCCGCACCACGGTCGATACGGCACCGGGGTCGATCCCGCACCAGGGTCGATCCCGGTCGCCGGAGGGGCGTCCACCGTCACGGTCGGGCGCCCCTCCGCCGTTCCTACTGCAGACTCCAGCGGTGCGGATGCCCCGGGTCCGCGGGACAGGCGAAGAGGTTGAGCAGACCGTCCCGGCCGAACACCAGGTGCGTGGGCCGGCCGTTGCGGAGGTGCTCGGGGACCGCCCGTTCCTCGACGGGCATCCAGCTCGCGGAGCCCCCGTCCCACTCGCTGCCGCCGAGGGTCAGCAGGAGGGCCATGGGGGCGCCGCAGTCCGCGCATTCCATCGGGTGGGGATCCGTGGTGTGCCAGGAGGGGAACCCTCCCACCCGGCAGCCCGGCGGAAGGGACAGGTCGTGGTGGTAGGTGACCACCTCGTCCTCCGTCCCGCGCTTCTCCGCCGCGCGTTCCGCCTTCTCCTCCCACGTCTCGACCCTCCGCCACAGCCGGGCCGGCAGCGAGCCGGCGTACGGGTAGGTGACGACCTGCTCGGGGTACAGCACGCACGACTCGGGCACCGCCCCCTCGAAGCCGACGAGGGTCGGCAGGGGCGGCGCGGCCAGGGGCGCGGAGACCCGGTCGGAGCGGCGCCAACGGACCCGCGGGGCGAGGCCGTGGCGGCTCGGACCGTGTGCCTCGAACGGGCACCAGAGGACCTGCAGCAGATCGCAGCCGTCCGGACCCGGCGGCAGGCCGGGCACGTCCCGCCGGTACAGCTGGGCCAGACCGATCAACGGGATCGGATCGGACGTGCCGACGTCCGGATCCCGGTGCCGTCGGCCGAGCTCGTCGAGCAGGGCCCGTTCCTCGTCGGTGGGCCGGTCACGCGCCCAGGCTTCGGCGAGCACCCGGCGGGCCCGCCGGACGTCCGTGACGCGGTACCCGCGGCCGCGCCGGTGCGGCTCGGTGCAGACCGGCCAGGGCTCGTCGCCCGGCCACAGCAGCGGACCACCGATCGAACTGACCGAGGCGTCCGGCCGTCCCGGTCGCGGGTGCAGGCGCGTCGTCACCCCACGGAACGCCGCCAACTTCGGGAAGAGTTCCTCGACGCGGACGGGGCGCGATGGTGTGGTTCGGGTCATGGCGGAACCCTAGTCCACGGCCTCCGCCTCGCCCCCGGCCGGACCTCACCGCGATCCCCGCCATCATCCCGCGTGTCCGGACATACGTGTGCTCGTGTGCCCGGCGCCCGCGTTCACAGCCCGCCGCCGCAGCCTCCGCCGCAGCCACCCCCGCATCCCCCGCCGACATCGGCCCCGCCCAGGCCCACACCGCCGCTGGACACCCAGTGCGAAGGCGCGGCGGACGATCGGGGCGTGGCCTTCGGTGCCACGTACGGCCGGGTGAGCGCGCGTCGGAGCCCGGTCAGGGCCTCGGGGCCGCGGCGGGCGACGTTGGTGAGCGTCCGGGCGGGCTTGCGTTCCAGACGCGGTCCCCCCGGCAGCCGGGTCCACGGGCCCCGCCTGCCGAGCCGCTCGGACAGCTCGCGCGCCGCCGCGGGGCGCAGGTTCGGTTTCCGCTCCTCGTGCCGCACGGCGACGAGGACGAGGATCCAGGGCAGGGCGTACACGGCCGTCCACGCCCAGGGGATCCGGTCGTGCAGGAGCCCGTCGGCCACGGCCACCGCGACGTTCGCGGCCAGGGCGACGAGGCAGATCCGGAGCGCGGTGGTCCGCGCGGCCCGGGCGCGCCGAAGGGCCTCGGGGTCGTCCAGGAGCCCGCACCGCACCAGCCTCCGCACGACGGCCTCCACCGCCGCGGCCCCGGTCACGGCGGACCGCAGCTGCGGCCCGTCCTGTGCCTCACCGTCCTCGGCCCGCCGCTCGACGACGGCCTGCTGCACGGGGTCGGGCCCCGGCGCGTCGGCCACCAGGACCCGGCCCTCGGCGGGGCTCGTCAGCCGCCCGTCCACCCACATCGCCGCCAACGCCGTCTCGACCACCCGCGACGGCCCGCCCGAGAGCGCGGCCAGGACGTACAGGTCGGGTTCGGCCGGCTGCCGCACGACCGGAGCGATGGCCGCCCGGTTCTCCCGCCGATAAGCACTCACCAGCCACACCGACACCACGCCCAGCACCAGGTACAGGAAACCCCACGTGATCTGCCACATGACCCCCCCTTGGTCGCGCACTGGATACCCCCTGCCCCTGACCCCGAAACGGGTCCACCGGCCGTGGCCGCGCGGGACGCGAGTCGGGGCCACGGAGGCGCCGTCGAGGTCCGGATTCCCGCTCCGGGCGGTGGTACGCGACGGACACGGGGGCGGCCGGCGGTGATTGTCAGTGGCGGGTCGGATGATGAGCCCCATGACCGAAAACAGCGCTCTGCTTTCCCCTGCCGCCTACGCGGAGGCCGTGACGACGGCACTGGCGGCCTCCGCCGCCTACTACGGCGAGGGGACCACCCCGCTGGGTGACGACGAGTACGACGCGCTGCTGCGCGCGATCGCCGCGTACGAGGAGGCGCACCCGGAGGAGGCGCTGGCCGAGTCGCCGACGGGCAAGGTGGCCGGTGGGGCGGTGCAGGGCGACGTCCCGCATTCGGTTCCGATGCTGTCGCTGGACAACGTCTTCGACGCCGCCGAGCTGGTGGAGTGGGCCGCCGGTCTGGAACGGCGCCTGGGGCGCCCGGTCGCGGGCTGGTGCGTGGAGCCGAAGCTCGACGGCCTGGCGGTGGCCGCCCGTTACCGCGCGGGCCGTCTCGTGCAGGTCCTGACCCGCGGGGACGGGCTGGCGGGGGAGGACATCAGCCACGCCGCCGACGCCGTCCTGGGTCTCCCGCCGGTCCTGACCGCGCCGGTCGACATCGAGCTCCGGGGCGAGGTGCTGCTGACGACGGCCCAGTTCGAGGAGGCCAACCGGATCCGCCTCGCCCACGAGGCCACCGCCTTCGCCCACCCGCGCAGCGGGGCCGCGGGCACCCTGCGGGCCAAGGACCGCCCCTACCGCATCGAGCTGACCTTCTTCGCCTACGCCGCCATCGGCGGTGCCACCGAGGAGCTCGGCCACCTCGCCCTGCTGGACCACCTCGCCGTCCTCGGCGCGAACACCGCGGCCACCACGGCCGCCGCCCCCGTCCGCTGCGAGACCCTGGAGCAGGTCCAGGAACGCGTCGACACGATCGCGGGTCTGCGGGCCGAGCTGCCGTTCGGCATCGACGGCGTCGTCGTCAAGGCCGACACCGCGGCCGACCAGCGGCAGGCCGGCAACGGCTCCCGCGCCCCGCGCTGGGCCGTGGCCCGCAAGCTCGCCGCCGAACACAAGGTGACCCGCCTGCTCGCGGTGGAGTGGAACGTCGGTCGCACCGGCATCATCGCCCCCCGCGCGGTCCTGGAACCCGTGGTCATCGACGGCGTGACCGTCACCTACGCCACCCTCCACAACCCCGCCGACATCACCCGCCGCGGCCTCATGATCGGGGACCAGGTCTTCGTCTACCGCGCCGGCGACGTCATCCCCCGGGTCGAGGCACCCCTCCTCGACCAGCGCACCGGCACCGAGACGCCGATCGTCTTCCCCGAGACCTGCCCCCGCTGCGGGGACGCCATCGACACGTCCGAGCAGCGCTGGCGGTGCGTCCGGGGCCGCTCCTGCCAGGCGGTGGCCTCCGTCATCTACGCGGCCGGCCGGGACCAGCTCGACATCGAGGGGCTGGGCGGCACCCGCGCCGTGCAGCTCGTCGAGACCGGCCTCGTCACGGACATCGCCGACCTCTTCACCCTCACCCGCGAGCAGTTGCTGTCCCTGGAGCGGATGGGCGAGACCAGCGCCGGGAACCTCCTGGCCGCCATCGAGACCGCTCGCGGCGCCGCCCTCAACCGCGTCTTCTGCGCCCTCGGCGTCCGGGGCACCGGCCGTACGATGTCCCGCCGCATCGCCGCGCACTTCGGTTCGATGGCCGCGATCCGGGAGGCCGACGCCGACACCCTGGCCGGTGTGGCCGGCATCGGTACGGAGAAGGCCCGCGTCATCGCCGCCGAGCTCGTCGAACTCGCCCCGCTGCTGGACAAGCTGGCGGCGCAGCGGGTGGGGGTCCAGGTCACCGAACCCGTCCGGATCGCCGCGCCCGTCGGCGGTGACGGCGAAGAGGAGGGGGGAGCCGACGGGGTCGCGGCCGAGGCCGGCCCGCTGGCGGGCGAGGCGGTGGTGGTCACCGGCTCGATGACGGGGCCCCTGGCGGCTCTTTCGCGCAACGAGATGAACGAGCTCATCGAGAAGGCGGGCGGGAAGGCGTCCTCCTCGGTGTCCAAGCGCACCACCCTCCTCGTCGCCGGCGAGAAGGCCGGCTCCAAGCGCGCCAAGGCCGAAGAGCTCGGCATCCGCATCCTCGACCCGGAGGCGTTCGCCGCCCTGGTCGCCGACCACCTCCCCTCGTAGTCCCTCCCCGCGTACCCGGCGTGCGTACTCCCACCCCGCCGCCCCTCGACCCCGCGGGTCCGGGCCTCAGCCCCGGGCCGGCGGGTGGGAGCGGCGGTGGGCCGCGACGCGTTCGCGGGTGGCGCAGCGGCGGGAGCAGTAGCGGCGTTCCGGGCCGTTGCCCCGGCTGATGAAGACGTTCCGGCACGTGGTGGAGGCGCAGGTCCTGCCGGGCGGTCGTTGCCGGTCCCAGAGGAGGACGGTCAGGGCCATGCAGGACGAGGCCAGGAGCCAGGCGTCCCAGGGGGCGTCGTCGTCCTCGTCGAGATGGGGGTGCCAGGGGCTGTCGCCGCCGTGCGCGGTCAGGCGCAGCGGGCCGGTGTGGTCGCGCAGGAGCCGGTTGAGGGCGGCCGCGGCGTCATCGACCTGCTCGGCGGCGAAGACGGGGCGCAGGAGCGCGGCGGCGGCGCGCATCGCGGCGATCTCGTCGCCGGTCAGGTCGAGGGGGTCGATCTCCCCGTACGCGCGGAGCACGTCGGCGACGGCGACCGGGTCGGGTTCCTCTTCGGTGAGGGCGTTCACCAGGGCGGCGGCCCGGCGGGCCGTGGTCAGCACGGAGTGCCGCGTGGACCAGGCGTGGTCGTCGGCGGGCGTCATGGTGGTCGGCTCGGTGGTCATCCGGGGAATGTAACGCATCTTGCCGATGATTGAGTTACCTCCGTAACGTCCCTTCGATGAGAAGGCGTTACTCACTTCGTTCGTACCTCGCCGGGGCGGTGGCGGCCCGCGCCGGTGACGAGATGTCAGGACCGGCGTTGACGCTCGCCGGGTTCGCCCTGGCCGGATCGGCCGCGGAAGCCTCGTCTATGCTCGCGGCCCTCACGGTCTCGGCCGCCGTGGGCGGCCCGGTGCTCGGGGCGCTCCTCGACCGGGCGGTCCGGCCGGGCCGACTGCTGGCCGGGGCCCTGGTCCTGTACGCGACGGGACTCGGGACGGTCCTCTTCGCGCTCGACCGCCTGCCGTTCGCCCTCACCCTGACCCTCGCGGCGGTGACGGGGCTGTCGGGCCCGGCGCTCTCGGGCGGCTGGACGGCCCAACTGCCCCGCGTGGTGCCCGAGGACCGGCTGCCCCGGGCGAACGCCCTCGACGCCACCACCTTCAACGTGGCGAGCCTGATCGGACCCGCGCTCGCCGGCATCGTGGCGGAGGCGTGGGGAGCACCGTCGGCCGTGGTGGTCTCCGCCGTACTGATCGCCACGGCCCTGCCCGCCGCCTGGCGGCTCCCCGCCCGCACCGGCCGGCCCGTCCCCCGTCGGCGGAGCTCGATGACCGGTCAACTCGCGTCCGGCGTGCGGACGATCGTCGGCAGGCCGCTTCTGGCACGGGCCACCCTCGCCTCGATCGTGTCCTGCGTCGCCCAGGGCGTGTTCGCCGCCTGCCTCCCGCTCCTCGGCGAACGGGCCCTCGGCGGAGCGGGCCGGGGCACGCTGCTGCTGACCTGCACGGCCGTCGCCGCCCTGGCGGCCGACGCCGTCCTCGCCCGGTTCCCGCTCGCGATGGCACCCGACGCGCTCGTCCGGGTCGGCGGGCTGGTCCAGGCGGGCGGATTCGCCCTGGCCGCCACGGGATCCCCCGCGCTCCTCGTCCTCGCGGCCCTCGTGGTCGGGATCGGCGAAGGCCCCCAACTGGCGGCCCTGTTCGCCGTCCGGCACCGGGAGGCACCCGACCACCTGCGTGGCCGGATCTTCACCACCGGAGCCAGCCTCAAGATCACCGGATTCGCCCTGGGTTCGGCCGCCGCCGGTCCCCTCCTCGGCTGGTCCCTGCCGGGCACCCTGGCCCTCGCGGCGGGTACGGAGGCCCTGGCGGCGCCCGTCGCCCTCGCGATCCCGACCCGCACCGCGCCGCCGCCCACCGACGCCCCCGCCGCGGCCGTACCGCCCCCCGCGCACGGCACCGCGCCGCCGCGGCCGGTCCCCACCCCGACCTCGACCCCCGCCGCCACCCGTCCGGACTCGGACAGCCGTCCGTGATCGCCTGCGCCGGGCCGTTGCCCGCCCCTACGCTCGGCCCTGCCGGGCGTGAGATCGACGGGAACGGGGTGGGACGCGTGGACATCGGATTGGCGGACGCGGTGGCGGCGGTCCGGGACGAGCTCCTGGAGGCCACGGCCCGCGCCGCGGGACAGGAGATCTCCTTCGTGGTCGGACCGGTCGAGATGGAGTTCGAGGTCGAACTGCGCGCCGACGCGCGGGCGAAGGCAGGATTCCGGGTATGGGCGGTGACCGCCGACACGGAGGCCGGGGCGACCCGAGGCCGGACCCACCGGGTGTCCTTCACCCTCACCCCCCGAACCCCCACCGGCGGCGACCTGCTGGTCGGCGGGCGAACGGACCGCCCCGCCGGACCCGGGGACGTGACCGGCCGGATCCGGGAGTGACGCGGTGAGCGGGAGCACGAACCCGAGCGGGCGTCGTGGACGGGGGACGCGGTGAGGCGGGATCGTCTGGTCGCGGTCGGGGGACCGGGTGGGCCGGGATCGGGATACGCGATCGGCCCGCGGCTGGTGCTGACCTCGGCCCACGTGGCCGGTCCACGGGGCACGACCGTGCAGGTCTTCCGGCCCGGCGAACACGCGCTGTCCGGCGGTACGGTCGTGTGGCGCGGCACACCCGGCGGCCGCGACGACGCGGCCCTGGTCGAGGTGGTGGACACCGACTGGCGGCCACCGGCCGGCGCGGACGCGCACTGGGGCCGGCTCGTCACCGAGCAGCCCGGACAGCCCTGCGCCACCTGGGGCGTACCGGACGTGGTGCAACGGCCGGGCGCGGCGGTGGAGGCCGCTCAACTGGCCGGGAGGGTGAACCCGGGCAGCGGGTTCGTGGCCAACCGGCACGTGATGGACCTCGACCCGCACCCACCGGTCCGGCCCGCCGACGGGTCCTCGCCGTGGGGCGGGCTGTCGGGGGCCGCCATGTTCTGCGGCCGCCTGCTGACCGGAGTCGTCGCGGCCGACGCGGGCCGCTCCGGGCACGCCGCGCTCTCGGTGGTACCGGCGTACGTGCTGCACCACGACCCGGCCTTCCGGGCCGTCCTGGCCGAACACCGTGCCGGCGCCATGGTGCTCGAAGCCGTGGAGTTCCAGGACCTCGCCGCATCCGAACCGGCCGCGCCGCCCGCCGGCCCGGGCTCGGCGGCGGCGCTGCTCCGGGCGGGCCGCCAGGTCGTCCCCTTCCGGGGCCGCGAGGACCTGCTGGAACGGCTGACCCGCTGGTGCCGGCGGGACGGCTTCGGCAGTTGGCTGCTCCACGGCCCCGCCGGCCAGGGCAAGACCCGCCTGGCCCACCAGCTCGCCGCCACCCTGGCCCCGGACGGCTGGGCGGTCCTGTGGCCCCGCACCGGTGCCGGCCCGGCGGAACTGCGCGCCGTGGGCCGCGCCGCCAAACCCCTGTTGGTGGTCCTGGACTACGCAGAGACCCGCACGGAGCAGCTCACCGCCCTCCTGGAGGCCGCCGCGGAACACGGCGGCGCCACCCCGTTCAAGATCCTGCTGCTGGCCCGGGCGGCGGGGGACTGGTGGACCAGCGCCCAGGCCGCGAGCGGCACCGCCGAGGAACTGCTCGACGGCACACCGCTGGTCGCCCTGCCCGCCCTGGAGGCGGACCCGGCCGCGCGCCCCGAGGCGTACCGGCGGGCGGCGGAGTCCTTCGCGGCCACGCTGCCCGAGGTACGCGACCGGCAGGGCCCCGACTGGGCGGCGCTGGCCGCGTCCCTCCCCGCGCCCGCGGTGGACCGGGCAGGCATGGACAACGCGCTCACCCTCCACATGACGGCCCTGGCCGACCTGTTGGACGCCGCCGAACCCGGCCCGACGGGCCGGCCCGACCCGACCGCCCCACCCGGTCCGGCCACGGACGGGCCGGGAGCCGCGAGCGCGGTCGAGGACCGGCTCCTCCTCCACGAGCGCCGCTACTGGGAGCGGAGCGCCACCGCCCGCGGCCTGCGCCCGGGCCTGAGCACCGCCACCCTGGACACGGCGCTCGCCGCGGCCCTGCTGGTGGGAGCCGCCGGTCCCGACGAGGCCGCCGGGGTCCTGCTCAAGGTCCGCGGGCTCGCCGACCAGCCGCGCGACCGCCGTGACGCCGTCCTGGCCTGGATCGCCGCCCTCTATCCGGCCGTCGACGCCGGCCCCTGGGGCGGCCTGCGCCCCGACCGGCTGACGGAGCGCCTCCTCGGCCGCCGCCTCGAATCCGACCCCGACCTCGCCCACGACCTCGTCCCCGGCCTCACCGAGCGGCAGACGGCCCGACTGCTGGACCTCTACAGCCGGGCGGCCGGGCACACCGTCTTCGCGGGACGGCTCGACGGGCCGTTGACCCGGCTCTGCGTCCGGCACCGCACCGCCCTGGCCACCACGGCGATGGCCGCGGCCACCCGAGTGGAACGCCCCGGACCGCTCGTGGCCGCACTGGAGCGGATCGTCGCCGACCCCCGCACCCCACAAGCGGTCCTCGAACGGCTCGACGAACGGCTCCCGCGCAGTCAGCGGTTGGCCGCGTGGGCCTGCGAGCTCGCCCGACACCTCGTCACCCGCCACCGGGCCCTCCCGCCCACGCCCGAGCTGGTGTGGAGCCTGTGGTCCCTGTCCGGGCGCCTGGCGGCCCTGGACCGGCGGCAGGAGGCCCTGGCCGCCGCCGCGGAGGCCGTCGCGGTCGCGCGCGTCCTGGACGGCCCCGATCCCTCGGCCGACCGCGTTCCCTCGGCCGACCCCGTCCCCCTCATCGCGAGTCTGAACGCCCACGCGGACCGGCTGCGGGACCTCGGCCGCCGCGCCGAGGCCCTCCCCGTGATCACGGAGGCCGTGGCCCTCGCCCGGGGCGCGGGGGAGGCCCGCACCCCGGACCTCGTGGAGAGCCTGAACAACCTCGCCGCCCTGCTCGGCGACCTCGGTCGGCCGGAACCGGCCCTGGCCGCCTCCGAGGAGGCGCTGAGCCTGCGCCGCGGGGCCGTGACGGGGTCACCCCCCGAGATCGACGGGCTCACGCGGAGCCTCCAGGTCCACGCCGAACGCCTGTGGGACCTGGGCCGGAAGGAGGAGGCCATGGAAGCGCTCATCGAGGCCGCCCGGCTGCACGAGGGCCTGCCCGGCGAGGGATCCTCCCGCTCCGGGCCCTCCGCCCCGGCCACCCCCTCCGCCCCGTCCGTCGCCCACGTCACGCTGCTGGGCGAGATGGCGGTCAAGGGTGCCGAAATGGGATGGCTCGCGGGATCCCTGCCGGTGGCCGAACGCGCCGTGCGCCTCAGCCGCGCGATGGCCCGCACCCGCCCCGACGCCCACCTTCCCCAACTGGCCCTGAATCTCGGTAGATTGGCCTGGGTCCTGGAGGACTCGGGGCGGAAGGAAGAAGCCCTGGCCGCCGCCGAGGAGGCCCTCGTCCTCCACCGTGAGCTGGCCGCCCTCCACCCCGAGGCCCACCTGATGGCACTCAACGCGAGCCTGAGCACGGTCGCGGCCCTCCACACCGCCCTGGGACGACCCGAACAGGCCCTCGCCACCACCGAGGAGGCCGTGGCCATCCTCCGCGAACTGACCCGCGCCTACCCCGAGGCCCACCTGCACCACCTCGCGATCCACCTGCGCACCCTGGCCGGCCGGCTGGCCGACGCGGGCCGTACGGAGGAGGCACGGACCACCGCCGAGGAAGCCCTCGACATCGGCCGCACCCTCGCCGCCCGCGACCCGGACACCCACCTCCCCGGCCTCGCGAGCGGCCTCATCGCCGTCACGGTGCGCCGCGAACAGGCGGGCCGACCCGCCGAGGCCCTGGCCGCCATCGAGGAGGCCGTCGCCCTGTACCGCACCCTGGCCGCCACCCGCCCCGCCCACGTCCCCGACCTCGCCCGGGCCCTGTACGCGCTCTCCCGCAAGCTGGAGACACAGGCCCGCTGGGACGAGGCCCTGGCCGCGGTCACCGAGGCGTTCCGACTCCTCCCCGAGCTCGCCCTGTACGAGCGCCGCTGACCCCGCGGGGCCCGACCCCGTCGTGCGAGGCCGGGTGTCATGGTGCCCTCGACAGTCCGCGGACTCACACTGCCCGTACGGTTGACCTCCCTCATCGAAGGCGGCCGTTGGCGCCACCCGGGCGATCCCGCCCTGTCGGAGTGCGTCCCGTGGTTCGAGGACCCGCTCGCGTTCGTGCGGGACCCGGAACAGATGGCCTTCGCCTCCCGTTCGCTCGACCTGTACGCCGACGACCCGCACTCCACCTGCTTCGCCGTCGCGCGCGGAAGCCGGGCCGCGGCGGACCCGCTCGAACTTCCCTGGCTCGACGCCGATCTGGCGGTACTGATCGCCGTCACGCGGAACCCCGGTGACGACGGAGCCCTCGCGCTCGACTACCGGTCCGACCCGTCCGACCCCCGCGTCGTCGGCAGCGACCACTGGTCGGACCCGAACACGTGCCGCCGGCGGATCGTCGCACCCACCTTCACCGCGTTCGCCGCGACCCTGGGCCTCTGACGTCGGACGGTCCCAGGGCACACGGGCCCGTGGGGTGAACGGTCCGGCGCGGCCGCGTCGGACGGCTCGGGGAGGCGGGGGAGCCGGGGGAGCACGGCCGCTCGGAATCACGTCAGGGCCTGCGCGGCGTAGAGGACACCCAGGGCGGAGGCGAGGACGCCGAGGAGGAGGCGCAAGGCCGTCTCGGGAACGCGGGCCTGGAGCCGGGCGCCGAGGTAGCCGCCGATGAGGCCACCGGCTCCGCAGGCCAGGCCGAGCCACCAGTCCGGGGCGATGCTGCCCTCCCGGGCCAGGGACAGCGCGGCGAAGGTCCCCGCGCCGACGACGGACGCGGCGAACGTGGAGGCGAGAGCGGCGGGTGCGACGAGGGCGAGGGGCATGCCGCGGCCGACGAGGAGCGGACCGAGGAGGGACCCACCACCGATTCCGTAGATCCCTCCGACCGCCCCCACGACGACGGCCAGAGCAGTCACCGTCCGCGCGGACGGCTCCCGCACGGGCTTCTCGCGGGCCGCCGCGCGCAGACTCCCCGCGCACAGCCAGAGGCCCAAGGGCAGCAGCAATCCCGCGATCAGGAGACGGAACACCCCCGGCCCGGGCACCAGTATCACCGCTGCGTGCCGGCGCGCGGCCGTCGGCAACACGCCGTTCACGAAGCGGCGGTCCCGGTCGGGGCGTGGGGTCCGCGGGCGGTCCCGTGGATCAGCCGTTGAGGGGGAGGTCGTAGCGCCGCCAGGCCGACCAATTGCCGTCGTGGTCGCGGTTGCGGGCCCAGTACTCGGCCTTCTCGTCGAAGTAGTACACCCGGAAGGTCCAGGGGTCGCTGGTCTCGTAGTCCTTGACGTAGATCTTGCCGGGGGTCTTGCCGCCCATGGAGATCCAGCGCGACCAGACGCCGTCGGAGTCGGACCAACGGGTCCACACCGCGCGGTCGCTGCCCACGACGAACTCCTGCTTCGTGCCGTTGGGGAGCGGGTAGGTGGTCACCCCGTACTCACAGATGTAGACCCCGCCCCCGTGCGAGCAGTAGCTCGCCTGTGCGGGGGTGGCCACCACCGCGACGCTCGCGAGCGCGGCGGCCGCGACCACGGCCGCCTTGAACTTTCCGACCAGCATGACTTCTCCTTCGTGTGCCCCGTCCGCTCGGACGGCGGCGTGGTGCCGGGGACGGGGCGGCGCCCCTGCGGCACCCGAAGTCGACCACGGCGAACGGAACACGGCCCAGGAAGTTCGACCGGCAGAAATGCGCTCGGTCACTTCTGCCGGGTACTCGAACAGCCCACCACCACCGCACCCGTTCCCGGCCACACGCGGCCGTCGACCCGCGGCCCGTACGCGCGGGCCGTTCCTACGGCCCGCTCCAGTGCGCGGCCCAGGCCCGGGACCCCGCGACCTGGTCCGCCAGGGAGCCGCCGTACTCCTGCCAGTCCTCGAACGAACGGGCCTCCGCGCGGGTCAGGACGGCGATCGCCTCACGTGGTGCCCTCGCGAAGGCGGGGACCGTCGCCGCCCACGCGGCGGCCTGCGCGGGCGTATGCCCACCGTCGAGGACCAACCTCAGCCCCCACAGCGCGGCCGTCACCCACGCCGGACCCCGGGCCGCCCACGCCCAGTCGACCAGGTGCGCGCGGTCCTCGGCGTCGATGAGGAAGTTCGCGTACGCGGGATCGCCGTGGACCAGGTGCCGGCCCGTCAGCAGCGCCTCGTCGGCGGGTTCGCAGTACTCCGCCCACCGCTCCCACACCGTCGGCAACCCCACGCCGTCCGGAACCGACACCTCGCTCAGCTCCCGCACCACGGCCGCGCACGGCTCCAGGTGCGGGCTGTCGGAGAGGAAGTGCGCCCAGGGGGTGGCGTAGAGGCCCTCGAAGGCCAACAGGGTCCAGCCGCCCACCGAGGTCCTCCACAACAGCGGCGGGGCGAAGCCCGGCAGGTGCGGGGCGATCAGCGTCTCGGTGTCGAGCTGGAACATCCGCTCATGGCCGTCGGGCAGGCCCTTGAGGAACACGCGCTCGCCGTCGCCGCCCGTGAGCAGGGCGGCGACGGCCGAACTGTCGCCCAGCTCGGTGTCCTCACCGATGGCGGGTCCCCCCACCCGTTCGTCGACCGCCGCGCGCACCGCGGTGGGCAACTCCGCGTACGGGATCCGGTTCGGGTTCACCACGTGGTCACCACGTCACCGCTTCGGTGGCCGCGGCGGCAGCGGCGGCGGCTTCGGGTTCGGCCGGGGCGCCGGCGTCGTGGTCTCCGGCCGGGGCGGGGGTTTGCGTACTTCGGTGGCCATGTCCCGGTACCGTACCGGCGCGGTCGCGCCACGGGACCGGGAACGAGGAATCCGCGCGGGCTCGCCGGCTGTCCACGTCCCCGATCCCGGTTCCCGCGCCGGCGGGGTGCCTGTCGGCCCCGGGGGCTACGCTTCGCCTTCAGTACGAGCGCGGGGGCGGGAGCACATGGCGACGGAGCGGGAAGTGCGGTGGGGGTCGACCCTCGACGGGGTCGTGGTGTACGCCGAAGGGGCGCTGTGCCGTCGACTGGCCACGGGCACCGTGCCACCGGACGGCCGGGTCAGGGTGACGGGGCTGCCGCGCTCCGTCGACCCCGAGTCCGTGCGGGCCAGGGTCCTCGGCGCACCGGCGATCCGCGTCACCGAGGCCCGCGTCGAGACCGTGTCCGAGCCCGCCGCCGAGCTTGCCTCCGAGCCCGTCTCCGAGCCCGCGTCCGCGTCCGACGACCCGGATGTCGGCGGCTCCGCTCCCATGGGTCCCGAGTCCCTCCGGCGCGAGGTGGAGCGGCTGCGCCACGCGCACGCGGCCGCGCAGCGACGCCGGGACCGGCAGCGCGGCCTGATCGAGGAGATCGCCGGCCTGCGCCCGGTGCCCCCGGAGCGCAACCCGGAGGATCCGCACCGCCGTACGCCCGTCGACGCGTGGCTGGAGCTGGCCGAGTTCGTCGACGACCGGCTCGCCGGCCTGCACGCCCGCCTCGTCGCACTGGACGAGGAACTGCGGAGCGCCGCGCACGAACTCGCCGTCGCCTCGGACCGACTGGCCCGCGCCTCCACCGACGCGCCCACGGCTCACGTGGACACCACGGTCTCCGTGCTCCTCGCCTTCGACGGGGTTCCGGAACCGGTGGACGTCCGCGAGCCGGTGGACGTCCGCACCGGGGACGAGGACGCGCACGACGGCGCACGCGGCGCGCACCACGCCACGGGCGACGGTACGGACGGTGCCCCTGGGGTCGAGGTGCGGGTGGAGCTGGAGTACTGCGTGCCCGGCGCGGTGTGGGTGCCGACGTACCGGCTCTCCCACCGGCGGGGCGAAGCCCAGGGCCGGCTCACCCTGCGCGCCGCGATCGCCCAACGCACCGGCGAGGACTGGACGGGCGTGCGCATCGCCCTGGCGACCGCCGATCTGCGGCGCCGGACGGACCTGCCGCGGCTCCGCTCCCTCCGCATCGGCCGTCGGCAGCCCGCTCCCGCCCCGTCGGGCTGGCGCGAGCCG
The DNA here is from genome assembly GCF_040302735.1 of Streptomyces sp. NPDC097619. NCBI lineage: Bacteria > Bacillati > Actinomycetota > Actinomycetes > Kitasatosporales > Streptomycetaceae > Streptomyces > Streptomyces sp. NPDC097619. The sequence continues at coordinate 54,455 of NZ_JBEOSD010000027.1, forward strand.
CCGGCCGGGCTCGGCGACCTGTTCGCCGGCTACGACGCGGCCGGTCCGGCCCCCGCCGCTCCGACGGCCGGGCGGCCCAGGCCCCGGCGCTCGCGCCCGTCCGACCACACCACCACGACCGGATCGGCCGTGGCCCCTCCGCCGCCTCCCGCCCCGGCAGCCGTATCCGCTCCCGCCCCTGGGCCCGTCCCGGCCTCCGCTCCCGTCCCGTTGCCGCCCGCGGCCCCGATGCCCCAGGCGTACGGCGCCGCCCCGCAGCCCCTCGCGGCGCCCGGCGGCCCCTCGCGGCCCGCGCCGGCCGGCGCCGCCCCGGGCTCGCCCGACGGCTTCGCCGCACGACCGGGCGGCGAAGCCTTCCGACGCTCCCGCTCCGCCGGCGCCCGGGCCGGAGCCCTCCCGTCCGCCCCCGCCGCCTCCGCCGCTGCCCCGCCTCCGCCCGCACCGCTCCCGGGCCCGCCCCAGCCCAGCGGCGCCGAGCTCGACTACGCCTCCCTCGTCCTGTCCGGACCCGCCGAACAGGGCGCCCACAGGGGCCGGTTGTTCCCCGGCGCGGCCCCCGACCCCGTGGCGGCCGAGCACCGTCGCCTGGCCCGGGCCGTGGCCTCCCTGCCCCTCCCCGGACACGCCGTGCGGCCCCGCGAATCGGCCGGCTCCTTCGACCACCGCTTCGACGCCCCGGCCCGCGCGGACGTCCCGTCCGACGGGACCTGGCACACCGTCACCGTCTCCGAGATCCCCCTCGGCCTGCACGCCGAACACCTCTGCGTACCCTCCGTGGAACAGACGGTCTACGCGACCCTGGTCCTCACCAACGCCACCGACCGGCCCCTGCTGGCGGGCCCCGTGGAGGTCACCGTCGACGACGCGTACCTCCTGACCGCCGCACTGCCCACGCTCGCCCCCGGCGGCGTCCGCCGCATCGGGCTCGGGCCGGACGAGGGCATCCGCGTCACCCGCCGCACACACCTCCAGGAATCGACCGCCGGGCTGCGCAACAACACCACCGTGCTCGCCCACACCGTCCACGTCGAGCTGGCCAACCACCTCCCCCTCCCCGTCACCGTCGAGGTCCGCGAGCGGGTGCCCGTCACCACCGAACCCGACGTCCGCATCGACGAGCGCTCCGACTGGACCACCCCCGAGGAGGACGGCGGACCGGAAGAGCACGCCGAGGGCACCCGCCTCTGGCGGGTGGAACTGCCCGCCGGAGGAACCACCGCCCTCGACGGCGGCTACGAGATCCGCATCCCGACCGGCAAGGCCCTGGTCGGCGGCAACCGCAGGAGCTGACCGCACCATGTCCTCCACCCCGAACCCGATCACCCCGAACCCGATCGCCCAGACCCCGATCGCGCTCCCCGTCACCGCCGTCACCTGCCTGGAGGACCGCGCCCGGATCGAGCGCTCCACCGTCCTCGACCTCGTGCCCGGAGTCCAACGGCTCCGGCTGGGCCCCGTCAGCGCCCTCGCCGTCGACCGCACCCTGCACGCCGAACTCACCGGCACCCACCCCGCCACCGTCCTCGACCTGCGCATCGTCCGCACCTGGACGCCACGCGGCCCCGTCCCCTCCGAGGACGACCCCGTCCTGCGGCAGCGCGCCCACACCCTCCAGGAGGAACGCCTCGACCTCGGACGACGGCGGGACCGCCTCACCACCCGCCTCGACCTCCTCGACCGTCTCGCCGCCGACCTGCTGCGCGAGATCGCCGAAGGCGCCGGCCACGGCGAGACCGGAACGGACCGCTGGGCCGCCGAACTGGACCGGGTGGACGGCGAACGCGACGCCCACGCCGAACGACTGCACACCACCGACACCCGACTGACCGACCTCGACGCCGAACTCGCCGCCCTCCAAAGGGCACTGGACGCCACCCACGAACAACCCGCCGAACTCGTCGGCCACATCGAGCTGACGGTCGACGCCACGGCGGCCGGACCCGCCGAGCTGCGACTGCGCCACATGACCCCCTGCGCGCTGTGGCGCCCGGCCTACCGGGCCGTACTCGACGGAAACTCCCTGACGCTGGAGACCGACGCCATGGTCTGGCAGCGCACCGGCGAGGACTGGTCGGACGTCCGCCTCACCCTCTCGACGGCCCGGTCCGCACGGGCCGCCGAGCCCCCGCGGCTCACGGAGGACCGGCTGACCCTCACGGACCGCACCGCCGCGGAACGCCGCACCCTCGACGTCGAGCTGCGCGAGGAGGAGACCACCGACCTCGGCCCGAAGCCCGTCGTGGGGCTCCCCGGCCTCGACGACGGCGGCGAGGCCCGCGAGCTGACCGCGCCCGCACCCGTCCATGTGCCCGGAGACGGCCGCGCCCACCGCGTGCCCGTCTCCGCCTTCACCACCTCCGCGGAGGCCGAACACGCCTGCGCCCCCGAGCTGTCCCCCCTGGTCACCCAGGTGGTCCGGTTCGACAACCACGCGGGCCACGCCCTGCTCGCCGGGCCGGTGGACCTGGTCCGGGGCAGCGGGTTCAGCGGCCGCGGCACGCTCGACTTCACCGCGCCCGGCGCACCGACGGAGCTCGCCTTCGGCAGCAGCGACGACTGGCGGGTCACCCGCCGCACGGAGGAGTCCCGCGACACCACCGGCCTCACCCAACGGACCGTGATCACGCGAACCGTGCGGCTGCACGTCTCCCGCTTCTCCGCCCCCGCGGAGCAGGGCGGGCAGGGTGCCGGATGGAACGGCGGGCAGGGGCACGGGCAGGCTGCCGGGCGGACCACCGCACCGCCGGACGTCGTCCTGCGCGAGCGCATCCCGGTGGCGGAGGTCGCCGCCGTCGACGTGCGCCTGCTCACCGGCTCCTGCTCACCGGCCCCCGACGCGGTGGACGCCGACGGCATCGTCCGATGGGACCTCTCCGTCCCGCCCGGTGGCCGCCGCACGGTCACCCTCGTCTACGAGCTCTCCGCGAAGGCGAAGGTCGCCGGCCTCTGACCGTTCCGGGCTCGGGCGGGGTCCGGAGCCCGAGAGGGGAATCAGCGATTCCGGGTTGACGTCACCCACGCCGCGCGCGCCACGAGCGTGTACGGTCAGGACCCGGAATCGGAACGGAACGTGACGGGTCGTCAAGCCGGGTGTGCCTCCGCCCCGTGTCCGGCGACCGACCGGTGACGTCCCCCGCAGACGCCGCAATGCCACCGTCATGCCCCGCAACGCCACCGGACCGCCGCTGGACCGCCGGTGGAACAGGAGCCCGCCGATGCGCCTCTACGCCCGCACCCGCGCCCGCCGCCTCCGGCAGGTGACCGCCGACGCCATCGCCCTGGCCCTGATCGCCGTCGCGGTGTGGATCGCCCTGGCCCTCCGTGACACCATCCTGGAACTCGCCGAGCCGGGCCGGAAGGTCGAGGACGCCGGCGGCAGCCTGTCCTCCGGACTGGAGAACGCCGGCGAAGCCGCCTCGAACGTCCCGCTGATCGGCGGCGTACTGAAGAAGCCCCTCCAGTCAGCCGCCGAGGCCGGCGGGGGACTCGCGGACGCCGGCCAATCGATGCAGGACGTGGTGGGGCGCGTCGCGAACATCGCGGCGTTCGCGCTGATCTTCTTCTCCGTGTGCCTCGTGCTGGCCCTGTGGCTGCCCCCGCGGCTGCGCTGGATCCGCCGCAGCGCCCGGGTCCGCGCCCTGGCCGACGCCCCCGGCGGCGCCGATCTGCTGGCCCTCCGCGCCCTCACCGGCCCGGTGAAGGACCTGGTCGGGATCCCGACGCCCCCCGGAGGACTGGCGGACGCGTGGCGGCGCGGGGACGAGACGGCGATCCGCGACCTCGCCCACATCACGCTCCGCCGCGCCGGACTGGGCTGACGGCCCCGAGAGCCCTACCGTCCCGAGCCCGATCGTCCCGAGCCTGACCCGCCCGAGCCCGACGGCCCCGAGCCGAGGCCCGGGGCTCGGAGCCCGGGTTCCGTGCTCGGGGCCGCGCGGCCCGCGACCTCGGGCCGTGTGCAGCCTCAGGCCGTGTGCAGCCTCAGACCGTAGCGGGCGAGGATCTCGTTGACGGGCTGGAACCAGGTCTGACCGCCGGAGGAGCAGTTGCCCCAGCCCCCGGAGGTCACCCCCTGGGCCTGGTCGCCGCTGATGAACGCGCCACCGGAGTCACCGCCCTCCGCGCACACGCTCGTCTTCGTCATCTGGTACACGGCGCCCTGGCTGTAGTTCACGGTCTCGTTCTTCGCGAGGACCGACCCGCAGTGCCAGCGCGTGGTGGAACCCGAGCGACAGACGGACGCCCCCACCGGAGCCTCCGCGGAACCGCGCACCAACCGGTCGGGGACCGTACCCCAGCCGAGCACCACCGGGACCGTCCACCAACCGCTGTGGATGCTCACGTACGCGTAGTCGTCCCCGGGGAACGACGAGCCCTGGAAGGTGCCCATCGCGGACTGGTCCCAGCCGCGCACCGCCGCGCCCGCCCGGCCGCAGTGACCGGCGGTCACGAAGCCGCCGTGCACGGAGAACCCGATCGAGCAGCGGACGTTCCCGGTGTAGTACGGATCGCCGCCGACGGTTCCGGCCGCATAGGTGCGCGGCGCGCCGGCGGTCTCTGCCGTGGTCACGGGCCCGGTACGACGCGCCTCGTCGAGGAACGCGCGCACGGCGGGGGAGTGCCGCTCGGCCCGGACGACGGTGACGACGATGCCGTTCCGCCGGGGGTCGACGTGCCACCCGGCGACGCCCGCGGGAGCGGAACGCCCGTCGAGCCGGGCCTTCATCCGGTCCAGCGCGGCGGCGGAGTGTCGGACGAGCCGGGTGTCCGCACCCAGCGCGCGCACCCGCCCCTCGGCGGAGCGGTCGGTGACGGCGACGACCAGGCGCCCCGTGCCCGGTTCGAACCATGAACCGCCGTAGGCGGCGCCCGCGGTCCCCCGCGCGGTCGTCTCGACGGCGGTGGCGGCCTTCTCGGCGCGCAGCCGTTCCGCCGCCTCGTCGGCGGTCAGCCCGAGATCGCGCCGCAGGGCGTCGAGCAGTCCGTCGGAGACGGTGGGCGCGGCAGGGCGCGGCTCGGGCACGGGCGCGGCGTGCGCCACGCCGACCGAGCCGAGTCCGAGGACCAGCAGCACTGCGGCGGCGGCTGAGCGGAAGGACTTGGTGCGTTTCACGAGACCTCCTGTGGTGGGGCACAGAGTTCCTGAGAGCGCTCTCAAAGGGGCGCGTGGGCACGCTAGCCCGATTGGCTTGACAGGTCCATACCAAAATCAGGCCGGCCGCACCGGCTCGAACCGGACCGGCCCGGGAGCGAGCACCGGAGCCGCGCAGCTCCGGGAACGAGCGTCGAGGGCCCGGCCGGTCGGGCGACCCGATAAAAATCTCCACGGCCCACGGTCGGAATCCGGATACGCTTTCGCAGCCGGCCGCTCGCCGGCCATCGGCAAGGCCCCGGACCGGGGCGAACCTGGGGGACCCCACCACATGACCATCACCAAGACCGCGGCCCCGGCAGCACCGTCATCCGACCGGGCGCCGGTCACCCTCGGCGCGCTGTTCAGCGACGAGGCGTCGGCCGTGACGCGCGCCGTTCCCGGCGCGGCCCGGCACCTCCCGCGCCCCCTGGACACGCTGACCTGGCAGGAACCCCCGGCCGCGCAGGACACCGACGACACGGGCCGGCCGGGCGACTTCGACCCCGTCAGCTGACCGACCCCGCGGCCCTACCCGGCTGTCGGCGGGCGCCGCCGGGCACATCGCGTGCCCGAGACCGAATCGCGGCGCGACCGGCGACAGCGGGGCCACCTCGGCGGTTCCGACCGGAACGCGTGTCGTGCCCTGATCCGGGCCTGGGCCCCTTCAGTCGGCCCCGGGACGCGCCTCGTCCGCCACGGGCACGCATTCGGTGAGGAGGTCGACGACATCGCGCCACGCTCGTTCGGCGTGCACGGGGTGGTGGCCGACGCCGGGGCGCGTGATGTGGTCCACCGGCGGGTGGTGGAAGGCGTGCAGGGCGCCGCCGTAGACCGTGAGGCGCCAATCGACGCCCGCGGCCCGCATCTCGGAGGCGAACGCCTCGCGCTGCGCGGGCGGCATGATCGGATCCTCCGACCCGACCCCTGCCCACACCGGGCAGCGGATGCGGCTCGCCTCGCCCGGTCGGCCCGTGGTGAGGGCGTTGACGGTCGCGATCGCGCGCAAGTCGGCTCCGTCGCGCCCGAGCTCCAACGCGATCGCACCTCCGGTCCCGTAGCCGACGGCGGCCGTCCGCTCCGGGTCCGCCCGCGGCTCGGCGTGGAGCACGTCGAGCGCCGCACGGCCGATGCCACGCATCCGGTCGGGATCGCCGAGCAGCGGCATGCAGCGGGCCAGCATCTCCTCGGGGTCGTCCAGGTAGCGACCTCCGTGCAGGTCGAAGGCCAGCGCCACGTAGCCCAGTTCGGCCAGGGCCTCGGCCCGGTGCCGTTCGACATCGCTGAGCCCCACGCCCTCGGGCCCGACCAGTACCGCGGGGCGGCGGTCGACACCGGCCGGGAGCGCCAGGTGCCCGAGCATCGTCAGTCCGTCGGCGGCGTAGGCGATCGTGCGCGTCGTCACCCCCGCCCCTGCCGATTCCGCCGTTCCCGTCGTCTCCGTCAATTCCGTCGCGTCCGTTGTCTCCTTCGTCATGAACCGGACCGTAGTGATCGTCGAGACCGGTCGGGCTCCGTTCCGCTGCCGGCGGAAGGCAGGATCCGCGCGATCGGGACGGGACCACCGGCTGCGCCCTGTGCCCCGGTTGTGTCCCGGGCCGCCCACAGCACCGGTCCGCACGGGCGGCGATCGCCGAACCGGGTTCGGTCGGACCGGTCCCGGGCGCTCCCCTCCGGCGATACCGTGGTGGAGCCCGCCAGTCACGCGCCCTGGAGCCCCGATGAGCGACCAACCGGCCCCCGCCGACACCGCCCGGCACCACCTGGAGCCCGCGGCCGCCGACGCGATCCGCGCGTACGCCGCCCGAACCCGCGAGAACGCCGACCAGCTGGCCGCCGTCCTGGAGGACATCGCCGCCAACGGCCTGCCGGCGGTGGAGCAGTGCACGCCGTGGGAGGAACTGCGCGAGGCCCACCTCGCACGGCTCGCGGCCCAGCGGCCGGCCGTCGCCTGATGGCCCCGCAGCACCATCCGCGCCGCGCCCGCATCGCCTTCTCCGACGCCGCCGCCAAACAACTGGAGAACATCACCGACGAGGCGGAGATCCACGCCTTGGACCGCGCCTTGGTCGTCGTCTCCGTCGACCCCGACATCGGCGAGGCCCTGCCGGGCGACGGTGCTGGTCCCCAACTGCGCCAATACACCGATGACTTCGAACACGTGCGACTCCTGTACTGGGTCACGGCCCTGCGCACCGTGGTCGTCGTCGCCTACATCGAGGTCTGAGCCGCGAGGGGCGGGTGGAACACCTGCTCCGGGCACCGGAGGTCGCCCGGCACGACACCTCCTGCGCCGTGGGCACGGGTGTGCGGTCGTCGTGGGCGGGATGGGAGATTGCTCCTGCGGGTAGGCTGGTGGTAGCCGTTGGCGTGACCCGTGCTGCCGCATCCCCCCTTGAGCGTGGTGGGGTGCTTCAGGTTCGGACCTCCTCAATCTGCGCGGCCGTCGACCGGTCGCGTGCTTCCTTCCCGTTCGCGGAAGGGGAGGGGCCCCACTTTCTCCTTTGCCGGGACGGCCTTCATGACCTGTCACCTCCCCGACCCCGCCTGCGCGGACACGCGTGAACCGCGTGTTCCCGCCATGTCGTCGGCTTCAGGGCCCGTCCTGCCGGAGAGCACGCCGGGCCGGTCGCACATCGCGCTGGCGGGTGAGTTCGACATCGACTCCGCCCCCTGCCTCGACGACGTGTGGGAGACCGCGGGCGACGGGGTCCGGGTGGTGGACGTCTCCGGGGTGGCCTTCGCAGACGCCTCGTTCCTGAACTTCCTCCTGACCGTCCGCGGCAGGCTGGTGCTGGCGGGCCCGCTCCCGGAACAGTTGGCCCGACTGTTCCACCTGACCGGCACCACGACCCTGTTCACCTACACGGCCGATACGACGGTGCCGGCCGGACCGGGTGCCGCCGCGGGCCGGGTCCGCTCCGGTACCGCCGCCGAGGCCGATCCGGGTGTGCCCGCCACCACGACCGCCGGGCTGTGAACGAGCCGGGGAGGGGCGACCATTCCGGGGTCGCGCACCCGGCGAGCCCGTACGCGGCGACCCCGTACCCGCTGATCCCGTGAGCGATCCGATCGACGGCTTCGGTGAGGGCCTGCTCGTGCTGCACGCCACCTTCCCCGGCGCCTACGTGGTCACGTTGCGCGGCGTGGCGGACTGGAACATGCCCGAAAGCCTCCTGCGGGACCACTTCACCCGTGCCGCCGACACCGGCCTGCGCCTCGTCGTGGACCTGGGCGCGCTCGAGTACGGCAGCGAGGAACTCCTCGGTCTGCTCCTCGACGCCCGTCGGGCCGGTGGCCTCGAACTCGTCGGCCCGCTCGGCGACTCGTTCCGAGGCCGCCTCGACCGCGCGGGCGTCACCGCCTGGTTCACCATCCACCCCACCCTGACCGCCGCCCTCCACCCCTGACCGGGCCAGGCGTCTGACCGGTTGCCGAGGAGGCGCCCAGGTGTCGTGGAACCGACCGCCACATCACGGGGGCGATCCGGGGGTTCGACGGCACCGGGCAGGGAACCTTGGGCGGCCGCGCGAAGCTCGGCACCGGCCGGCAGGTCCACGGCGGCGGCCTCCACCGGCGAACGGAGCGGCATGACGCCGTACGTGGGCCCCGCCGCGCTTGAGGGCGCTCCGTGAGGGGAAGAGTGCCTCGCGTCGGGCAGTCGGACGTCGGGGAGGACGGTCGGCACGTGCTCACCTGGATCGCGTCACTGATACTTCACCTGATCATCGTGGGCTCGGTCGCCGGCTGTGCCGCCGCGTTGGTCGAGCGGATGGGCTACGGCGAGCGGAGCATTCGGCCGGGTCACGGGAACGAGCGTGTGGAGACCGTGGTCAGGGCGGTCGCGGCGGTGACGGGTCTCGCCGGGTTCTTCCTCCTGAAGATGTCCGACGCCGCACCCGTCCGACACCTGGTGGGGCCCGTCCGGTCCGAGAACCAGCTGGAGTTCGCGGGCATTGCGGTGGCGGTGCCGCTCCTCATCGGATTCATCACGGCCGCCTACTACATCAGGTCCACAGGCGTGACGACCGACCGTGCGATCCGTCTCTTCGTCCTGGTCGGCACCGCCGTGACGGCGTGCCTGGTGGACGTGTACGTCAACGCCTGGTTCCTCGCCGGCTTCCGCAGGAGCCAGCACCTGGTGCCCGACCTCGCGGTCGTCGCGGGGGTGGGGATCCACACGATCCTGGGGTACGACTCCGCCGGACGCCCCGATCCCGTGCCCTGACCGTGGCGGAGGAACGGGTCCAGCCGCCACGTGCCGGCCGTCACCCCGTGGGGGTCACGGTCGGCGATACCGCCCGCGCGGGCCGGAGCGCGCCGGTACGGTCCCCGGTGGGACGCGCCCCGCGACGGGGTTCGCAGGCCGAAGGAGCGGTGTGGGTGCGGGAGTTACCGGGACTGGTGATCGGGACGGTGGCGGGCCTCGCCCTCGTGGTGCTGGGCTCCTTGATCGGGATGTACGACTACGCTCCGACGGGCGGCCCGGTGTGGGACGGGTGGGGTCTGTGGCTGGAGTGGTTCGGTCATGTGGCGGTGGGGCCCGCGCTCGTCATGGCCGGGGTGGGCGTGCTGCTGCGGAGCCTGATCCGCATGGCCTCACCCCCTTCACCCCCCTCCGCTTCCTCACCCCCTTGCGCCGAACGACGTTGACGCCCGCTCAGCCGTAGGTGAGGACGTAGGCGCGCAGGCCGGGGGTGAAGCGGAGTTCGAGGCCGGTTCGGCGTGCGGTGTCGTCGTCGGTGAGGCGGTAGAGGGTGGGCGTGCCGTGCACGGTGATCGTCCCGGTGGGGCGGCCGTCGGTGAGGACGGTCACCGTGCCCTCGCCGGCGAGGACCAGGTTGGCGTTCTTGGCGCGGTAGGTGAGGGCCAGGCGGGCGTCGGCGCCGGCGGTGAACTCCTCGTAGCCGGCGGTCCAGGTCCCGGCCAGGGCGATGCCGTTCAGGGGCACTCCGCCCTTCGGGAAGGCGTAGGTGGTGGGCCGGTCCTTGGCGAGTTCGGGGGTGCCCGCGTAGCCGCTGACGCGGCCGGTGCCGAGGTAGGTCTCGGGGGTGCGGTCCGCGGTGAGGTCGTCGTCGGCCTGGTCGGTGGCGGCGGGCAGGGCCACGGTGGGGTCCGCCTGTCGCAGGAGCTCGCGGATGAGGGATTCGGTCTGCGCGTAGCGGCCCTCGCCGAAGGTGAAGTAGCGGACGGTGCCCTGGGCGTCGACGAGGTACTTGGCCGGCCAGAAGCGGTTGCGGTAGTTGGTCCAGGTGTCGAGGTCGTTGTCGAGGGCGACGGGGTACGCGACGCCGAGCTTGCGGGTCTGGTCGGCGACGTTGCGCGGGTTCTTCTCGAAGGCGAACTCGGGGGAGTGGACGCCGATGACCGTCAGGCCCTTGTCGCGGTAGGCCCGGTCCCAGGCCTCGATGTGGGGCAGGCTGCGTTGGCAGTTGATGCAGGAGTACGTCCAGAAGTCGATCAGGACGACACGGCCGCGGAGAGCGGTCAGGTCCACCGGTGCCCCGCCGGGGGTGTTGAGCCAGGTGGAGATGCCCGCCAGGGGCGGGGCGGTTCCGCAGGAGCGGAGTTCGTCGACCCCGTCCTCGCAGCGGGCGAGGTCCTTGTTGGAGTCGTCGTAGAGGCCGGACAGCTTCTGCCGGGCGGTGTCGTTGTCCTCGACCTGCTTCTGTGCGGCCGCGGTGTAGTCGGGCAGGGCCCGCTGCAGCGCCGTGGTCACGTCGAAGGCGAGGGCGAACGCGAGGGCGATCATGAGGAGTCCCGCGGCGATGCGCAGTCCCCTGGCGCGGGTGCGGAACGCGGCGACGCGTTCGGCGACCCGTCGGCCCGCCAGGGCGAAGACGAGCAGGGGGATCGCGGTGCCGACGGCGAAGGCGAGGGTCAGGGCGACGATGTCGGCGTCGATCTCGCCGCGGGCTCCGGCGACGGTGATCGCGGCGAGGACCGGGCCCGCGCACGGGACGTAGAGCAGGCCGAGCCCCAGGCCGAGGACGAAGGCGCTGCCCTCCTTGTTCACCTGGCGCTGCGGGATCCGGGCGAAGGGCTTCTCCAGCAGCCGCTCCACGGCCGGGAAGATCAGGCCGAGGCCGATGAGGACGAGGAGGGCGAGCCCGATGTAGCGCAGGAGGTCCTCGGGGAGCCCCAGGGCGGAGATGAGCGTGACGCCGAGGAGCGTGAAGAAGCTGAAGCTGAGCACCAGTCCGGCGACCACGGCATACGGACGTCGGCTCCGGGCCGGTGCGGCGGGTGGGGCGTCCGTGAGGACCGTTCCGGACGCAGGGGTGTCCTGCGGGGCGGTCGGCCGGGTGGTGGCCGGTGGGGGTGGTGTGGTGCCGGGGCCGCCGGCGAGGAAGACGACGGGGAGCACGGGCAGGATGCACGGGGAGACCGCGGTGATCAGGCCGCCGAGGAGTCCGATGAGGACGAGGGTGAGCATGGCGACCGCCTCTGCCGGTGGGCCGGGCGACCCGGAGAAGAGGGTCGGAGCGGGATGATCCCGTCACCGGACATTCGGATCCGTGAGGGGCGGCGGATGGGCGGGGCGCCGGATCCGTCGGGCGACCGGATGTCCCGCTGTGGCGTCGTGCGCGGGCCCGGAGCATTCCGGTCGGGCACCCGGACGGTGCGAGGCGAGGCCCGGACGGAGAGGTCGTGTGGGCCGGCCGGGTGGTCCGGGGACGATGGGCCAATCCACCGCCACCGTCGCCGCGAAGCCGTGGTGGACCCGCGGGCCGTCCGGGCCGGGGCCGCTCGATCCTGGAGCCTTCATGCGTCACCGTCGTACGACCGCCGTCTCCGCCGCCGTCCTCGCCGCCCTGTGCGCGGCGCCGGCCCTGGCGGCCTCCGACCCGGCCGGTCCGGCCCCGCGTCCCCTCCCCGCGCACGACCGCCCTTCCCTGCACGCGATCGGACTGACCGGCGACCAGCGCCTGGTGGAGTTCGATGTCGACCGGCCCTCCAAGGCGTGGTCGCTGGGGAAGGTCTCCGGCCTGTCCGGTGACACCAAGCTGGTCGGCATCGACTTCCGCGTCCAGAACGAGAAGCTGTACGGCGTCGGCGACAAGGGGGGCGTCTACACCCTGAGCACCCGGAACGCGAAGGCGGTGAAGGTGTCGCAGCTGACCGTGGCCCTGGCCGGGCGCGACTTCGGCGTCGACTTCAACCCGGCGGCCAACCGGCTGCGGGTCGTCTCCGACACCGGCCAGAACCTGCGCCACAACATCGACGACCCCGCCGCGCCGCTGACGACGACCGTGGACGGGCCGCTCACGAACCCCACCACCCCGCCGTCCACGGCGATGGGCGTGACCGGCGCCGCCTACACCAACAACGACCTCGACGCGGCGACCGCGACCTCGCTGTTCGACCTGGACACGATGGCCGACCGCGTCTCCCTCCAGTCCCCGGCGAACGCGGGCACCCTGGCCCCCACCGGTGCCCTCGGCGTGAACGCCGCCCCGGACGCGGGCTTCGACATCTACTACGACCCGGCCAAGGGCACGAACCACGGCTTCGCCACCCTCGCGACCACCGGCGCCCCCCGCCTGTACGCCGTCGACGTCCTCACCGGCAAGGCGAAGGACAAGGGTGGCTTCCCCACCCGCTACCGCGTCACGGACCTCGCCCTGTCAAGACCAGCGGTACTCAGCCCGTCGAGCACGATAGCAAGGTTCGAGGTTCCAGCCACCCAGTCCTCATTGGGGGCGAC
>NZ_JBEOSD010000028.1:0-66971 GCF_040302735.1 Streptomyces sp. NPDC097619
AGGTCCGCGCGCCGGAGGTCGTGCTCCAGCCCGGCGGGCGGGCCGAGTCGACCGAGCCCTGGCCGGACGCCCCCGCCCTGGACTCCGTGGGGACGGGCGGGCCCGGCCGTGCCGGTCGGTGCCGTCGCGGCCCGGCACAGGCCGGGTCACGTCGCCGCGGTGGAGTCCCGGGCCGCGCCTGAGGCCCCTCCCTGCTCCCGGACCGTGAGCCTGCGCAGGATGCCGCGGACCCGGTCGCTGGACTCGTCGGCGGCGTCGATGGCTTCGATGCACTGCCAGTACAGACCCTCCTCGTCGGTGGCGCAGGCCACCCCGACCAGGGATATCCCGACCTCGCCGAGCAGGGCGCCCAGTCCCAGCAGGGCCTGGCGTATGTCGGAGACAGCGGTGAGCTGCGCCGCTCTGGGCACGGCGTCCCCGCCCCGGTGGTCCGCCCCGACGAGGGCCGGCCGGTCCAGGACCCCGCATCCCCGGCCGCCCGCTTCGCCGAGTCCTCTCGCCTCTCCTCTGAGCTCCGGCGGTCCGGTGACCGCCAGCCAGCCTCCGATCGCCTGGGCGAGTGCCTGTGCCTGCCATGCCTCGACCACGATGTCCAATGCCGCCCGGCTCTGTGCCAGAGCATGGCGGCCGGCCGCGATGAGCCGTACCGCTTCCATGAGCCGTCCCCCGTCCTGCTGCGTGACGCGCCCAGTCCGGCGGGACGCCGTCACTGGACCACTACCCAGAGTGAGGGCAATGGGGCTGTAAAGCCAGGGGTATTCGGAAATCTGTGGACACAATCGCGGTTGTGGACGAGTTCGTCACTCCGAAGAGTGACGGTGGTCTTGATTCCGGCCTTACTCGGGGGGTGCCGGCCCTTCGGCGGGGACGGGAAAGCGGGTCTCGTTGCGTTCGATCTTGGCGGCGAGGGCTCGGAGCGGGTCCACGCCGAGGACCTGGCAGAACTGGAGCAGGTAGGCGAGGACGTCCGCCGCCTCGTCGGCCACGCGGTGGGCGGATTCCGGGTCCTCCATGATCCTCTCGGACTGCTCGGGGGTGAGCCATTGGAAGATCTCGACGAGTTCGGCGGCCTCCACGCTGAGGGCCACGGCCAGGTTCTTCGGCGTGTGGTACGGCCCCCAGCCCCGGGCCGCCGCGAACTCGACGAGCCGGAGCTGGAGTTCGGCGAGGGTCGGCGCGGAAGCCGGCACCGGCTCCGGGCCGGCCCCCGCACCGACAACGGCGCTTCCGCCCCCGTCCGCGCGCGGATCCGGATCCGGATCGGCTCCGTCCGCCACCCGTCCCGACCCGCTCGCCGAACCCGCCGCCCGGGCCGCGTCCGGCCCGCTCGCCGACGCCGCCGCCCGGGCCACGTCCGCCGTCCCGGTCACGTCCGCCGCCCGGGCCATGTCCGTCACCGCGGTCCCGTCCACCGAACCGGCCCCGTCCGTAGCTCCTGCGGTGCTTTCCGCCCCTGCTGCCTCTGCTGCGTTCACACGGTCAGGTCTACCACCGACACCCCGTCCACCTCACGGGCCTTTCCGGCGGCCGCCCCGGCGCCCATGGTCCCCGCGAGCCGGACGTGGCCGCGGGCGCAGCACAGCAGGGCGAGGCGGAGCAGTTCGGCGGTCTGTCGGTCGTCGAGGCCGCGGTCGAGGCCGTCCGCGAGGACGGTCAGGGCCTGCTGGGCGGGCAGGAGCTCGGCGGCCGGGTCCACGGCGAGCACCCCGGGACCGGTGAGCAGGACCAGGGCGAGTGCGAGGAAGCGCAGTTCGCCTTCCGCGAGGCGACCCAAGGGGGTGGTGGAGTCACCGCCGCGGCCGAGCACCGCCCTGATGCGGCCGTCGGGCAGGTCCTGGGTGCTGAGGTCGGTGACGGGGCCGGCGCAGCCGGTGCGGGCGGCTTCGATCAGGGCGGCGTGACGGGTGACGCACTCGTTGCGGGTGCGTCCGAGGATCTCGGCGAGGTTCTCGCAGCCGCCGGTGAGGCGGCCGGTCCCGGCCGGTACGGGGTCGCGCATGGAGCGTGGTTGCGGATCGCAGGGAAACACCGCCCTGAGTGCGACGACGAGTTGCTCGGCGGCGGCGAGCACGTGGCGTTGTCCGGCGGTGCTGCCCGCGACCCGCAGCGGGAGGAGGGCGGTGCCGAGCCGGTCGTCGGGCAGGGGGGCGCGGGTGACGCCGACGTTGCCGCCGGTGAACCAGGCGGCCTGGACGGAGCGGCGGCCGGGGTCGCGTAAGGCGGTGCTGAGGAGGGTCTGGTCCTCGGTGGTGAGTCGTTCCCCGACGATGCGGAGCTCGGGTTCGGCCTGGACGGCGAGGTCGAGACGGACCGGTCCGGCGGGGCCGTCGACGGTGCATCCGATGCGGAAGCCGCGCCTTCCCTGGGAGTCGGGGGCGGCGCGTTCGGGGACACAGGCGGCGGGGTCGGGGAAGACCTCGGAGAGCTCGGCTCCGGAGGCGAGTCGGGCCAGGGAGGCGTAGGCGTCGAGGGCGTTGGACTTGCCGCTGCCGCTGGGTCCGGCGAAGAAGGTGACGGGGGCCAGCGGGAAGACGGCGCCGCGGTGGGACTTGTAGGAGGACAGGCGCAGTTCGGTGACGGCGGGCCGGTGGTGCGCCGGGCGCGCGGGCGGGCCGACGGGGCGGGGGGTGGTCATGCGCGGGACGCTACGCACCCCCCGCCCCGATGAACCGTTTTGTCCTGCCGGTCTTCCTACGATCGGGGGACGACGGCCGCGGCGATGCCCTCGACTTCGGTCCCCGCGGGTGCGAGCAGGAAGACGTTGCGGTCGACGCGGTGCATGCCGCTGCCGAGTCCGAACACGACGCCGCTGCTGAAGTCCAGGATCCGCTTGGCCACTTCGGTGTCCGCGCCCGTCAGGTCCAGGAGGACGGGGATCTGCGCGACCAGGTATTCGGCCACTTCGCGGGCGTCGGCGAAGACCTGCACCCGGAGGACGACGAAGCGACGCTGTCGCGCCGCGAACTCGTCGGCGGATCCGGCGATGGTGCGGTGGTCGACTCTCGACGGCCATTCGTTGCGGCTGCGCAGGGGCACCACTTGGGCCAGCCCCTCCCACTGTTCGTCGGTGACGTCGTACCTGCTCACCGGCTCACCTCGGCCCCACTCTTCTTGTGCATCCACGCATCTTCTCGCGTTTCACCCGTTCAGCCCAACACCGACACGGCGTCAGGTTCGGTTCGGGGCCGTCGGACCCGGCGCACCCGCGACGCGTAAAGTCTTGGCCATGGATGACGGCGAGGAATCACGCCTGCCCGGCGGCCCCTCGGGGGTCGGGGGACGGGCCGCGGGACGGGTCCACCGCCGCGCCGACGCCGTCCGCAACCGGGCTCAGATCCTCGCCGCCGCCGAGCAGCTCTTCGCCGAACAGGATCCGCGCGCGGTGACGATGGACCAGATAGCGCGGGCCGCCGGGGTGGGGCGGGCCACCCTGTACCGGAGGTTCCCCGACCCCTCCTCCGTCGCGGTGACCCTGTTGGAGGAGCACGAGCGCACCCTTCAGGAGAAGCTGACGTACGGGCCGCCTCCGTTGGGGCCGGGGGCTCCGCCGCGGGAGCGGTTGGCCGCCTTCTACGCGGCGAGCGCGGAGCTGCTGGAGCGGCACCTGCCGCTCGCGCTGGGGGCCGAGGGGGGCGCGGGACGGTTCCGGAGCGGGGCCTACCGTTTCTGGCGGGCGCACGTCCGGTCCCTGTTGCTGGACGCGGGCTGCGAGGACCCGGACGCCTCGGTGGACCTGCTGCTGAGCCCGCTCGCCCCCGAGGTGTACCAGTACCAACGGCACCGGCTCGGCCTGGACCAGCAGCGCATCGTCCGCGGGCTGACGCTGCTGGCGGACCGGGTGTTCGGGCACGGCGAACATGACGAGCACGGCGGGCGGAGCGGGCACGGCGGGCAGAGCGGGCATTGAGCCCGGCGCGTCCGCCGTGCCGACGGTGGGCCGGGAGCGGAACCCTACGGATGCCTCCGGAAGAATCAGGAGGGATCCGTAGGACCTCCGAGAACTTCTGAGGACTTCTGAGGACTTCTGAGGACTCCGGACGCCGGTGGGGCCCGCGTGCGGGGCGGGCGGCCCTGGTCGTCGGCCGGGGCGCGCCGTTAGCATCCGCGCCATGACCAAGATCGAGATCCGCCCGGCCACGGAGGCCGACCTGCCCGCCATCGTGGCCATGCTGGCCGACGACCCGCTCGGCGCGACCCGCGAGTCCCCCGACGACCTCACCCCCTACCTGGCCGCCTTCGAACTCCTGCGGCAGGATCCGAACCAGCTCATCGCGGTGGCGGACCGCGAGGGCGAGGTCGTCGGCACCCTCCAGCTCACGGTGATCCCTGGGCTGTCCCGCAAGGGCGCCACCCGCACCCTGATCGAAGGCGTCCGCGTACACGCCTCCGAACGCGGCCAGGGGCTCGGCGCCCGACTCGTCGAATGGGCGGTGGAGGAGTCCGAGCGCCGCGGGGCGCAGCTCGTACAGCTGACCTCGGACGCGACCCGTACCGACGCCCACCGCTTCTACGAGCGGCTCGGCTTCACCGGTTCGCACGTCGGGTTCAAGCGGCAGCTCTGACACGGAGCGGGGCGCGGGAGCGGCAGCAGGAGCGGGCCGGTGGGCGCATGCGCCGGCCCGCACGGCCCTCGGCCACGCAGGGTGGCGGTCCCGGGCGGCGAGGGGCCGCCCACCTGCCGTCGGCCGCGCACCGATCGGTGGCGTACGCGCCTTCGCCCACAGGGGATTCGGTTGCGAAGCCGGGCCCTCCCTGGGCGCCCAGAGCGTCCCGGGCCGGCGGCCCCATGACGGTACGGACGGAACGCGGGCCGATCCCTCCCTGGACGCGCCCCGCCACCCTCTCGCCCTGCGGCCCTGCGGCTCCCGCCCGCTACCCGGCGGCCGCCGCCGCTCTGGATGCCCGCGCCCCGGGCTTCGCCGGCCCCACGCGCGCCGCTCGCCCACTCTCAACGCTCGCTCTCCCCACGATCCGCGCTCCCGCCACGCGCCCTCCCCGACCGGCGTCCCCCGCGCCCTGGCCGCCGTTCCCGCCCCGGCACCCCTTACAGGGCCCGTCACCGCTGCGACTCCTCACCCCATCCGCCCCGCTCCCGGCCAGGCCAGGCCAGGCCACGACCACAGCCACAGCCACAGCCACAGCCACCGACGTCCGGCAGTGCCTGCAGGCGGCGCTCCGGCCGTGACCGCCCACACACACCACCCCTCCGACCCTCCCGCGATTTATATATGCCGGTGAACGG
This sequence comes from Streptomyces sp. NPDC097619, assembly GCF_040302735.1. Classification (NCBI taxonomy): domain Bacteria; kingdom Bacillati; phylum Actinomycetota; class Actinomycetes; order Kitasatosporales; family Streptomycetaceae; genus Streptomyces; species Streptomyces sp. NPDC097619. Next base: position 5,243 of record NZ_JBEOSD010000028.1, read on the forward strand.
CATATAGTGGCGACATGAGCCCGGCGCGCGCCGGGCACGGTCAGGCACGACCGCGTGCCGGGGCACCGGCGCATGACGCCAGAGACGGAGCAGGACGTGGCCAGCAAGAAGAACCTCACCGCCAACCGCGAGACCCTCACCCACAAGCTCCGGCACGCCGCGAGCAGGCCGGAGCGCATCGCGCCCTATCTGAAGCGGGCCGCCCGCGACCGCTGGCTGGCCTTCAAGCACCCCGACCACGTCAGCTACTACCGTGCCGTGATGGCCTCGGACACCCGCCGCAACCCCGAGGCGGCGGTCGGCAGCCAGAGCCACGACCGCTGGCTCGCCCTCGGCGAGATGCAGTTCGACTACCTGCTGCGGCACGGCCTGGAGCCGGGCAAGCGGATGCTGGACATCGGCTGCGGCAACCTCCGCGCGGGCCGCCTGTTCATCGACTACCTCAACCCGGGCCACTACTACGGCATCGACATCTCGCCGGAGATCCTGATCTCGGCCAAGGAGACGCTCGCCTCGTACGGTCTCCAGGCGAAGGTCCCGCACCTGACGCTGACGAAGAACCTCACGCTGGACTTCCTGCCGGACGGCCACTTCGACGTGGTCCACGCCCACAGCGTGTTCTCACACTCGCCCGTCGAGGTCATCGACGAGTGCCTGGCCCACGTGGGCCGCATCCTGGCGCCCGGCGGTCACTTCGACTTCACCTTCGACCGCACCACCGGTGCCGAACACCAGGTGCTGCGGGAGGACTTCTACTACCGCACGGAAACGCTGATCGCGCTGGCGGCGCGGCACGGGCTGACCGCGGTGTTCATGGAGGACTGGGAGGAGCTGGGCCACGGCCAGTCCAAGATCAGGGTCACGGCGGGCTGAGCCCGGCCGCGACACCGAGACCGCCCCACCCCCCGGGGCGAGGGCCGGGCCGTTCCCCCACGGGGACGGCCCGGCCCTGCGGGTCCGTCAACACTCTGCGGCACCCGCCCGCGCCACTCGGACCCCGGCACCTGCACGAACGCGGACGGGGACGAGGCCGCCGGGTTCAGGCGGACGCGGCCCGGTCCCCGTCCGTGCCGTCACCGGTCCCCGCGTCTGCACCGCGGCCCCGCCACAGGGCCAGCACGACGGCACCCGCCCCGACCAGCGCGAGCACGGGCAGCACCTCGTCCTGGTCCACCACGCTCGCGAAGTACCCGGTGACCACGAAGGGCAGTACGGCGAGGACGAACTGCCCGGCGGTGCGGATCCCCCGCAGCGCGGGCCGGCCCGCCAGGACCAGCGCGGCCAGCACGGGCATCCCGTACCGCCAGTACCCGATGAGACCCATCCCCGTCACGTCGACCAGCGCCAGCAGCACCATGAGGAGCGGCGCCCACAGCAGCAGGGCGACCTCCCCGGTGCCGCTGCGGACCCGGGCCACGGGCCGCAGATCGGGCGGGCAGGCCAGGGGCATCGACGCGACCAGCAGTTGCGGCAGCAGGAACCCCAGGTGCGGTCCCGGATCCTCCACCACCTGCGGCAGGCTCGGCAGGACGAGGGTCAGCCCGTAGCCGAGCACCCCGGCCGCCGCCCATCGGGCCCCGGCGAACCGGCCGCCGAGCGCCAGGACCGCGCCGAGCAGCGCGACCAGGTGACAGACGCCGGTCGCGTAACTGAGCGGCACCAGGAAGTCCGGGTTGCCGCTCAGCCGCCAGTCGGCGACCAGGGACAGCAGGTTGAACCCGGCGAAGGAGGCCGTGGCGGCGAGCGCGAACGGCGCGGCGGCCGCGAAGGCCCGACCGCCCCGCTGTGCCGAACCGAGCCCCAGCCGCATCCGCAGGGCGTGCGCGGCGATGTCGTACGCCTCTCGGAAGCGCTCCTTGCGGCTCGCTTCCCGGGTGCTCTCGTAATAGAACTCGGCTATCTCCGCACCGAACTCCCGCCGGAACCGTGGCGGGTACAGGCGCAGCAACGGCATGCTCATGCGGAAGCCGCTCCGCCGACCACCCGGGACACACCCTGCGCCCCCGATACGCCCGGCACCCCGGCCACCCCGAGACGCCTCGCGGCCTCGCGCGCGGTCGCGGCGATCCGCTCGGCCTCGGCCGCCAGCCCCGCCCGTCCGGCGGAGGTCAGCGTGTAGGTCCGGCGCAGCCGGCTGTCCACGATCTCTTCCTCGTGGACCTCGATCAGTCCCTGTCCGAGGAGCCGCTCCAGCGCCCCGTACAGGGTGCCGGTGCGCATCTTGACCCGTCCCCCGGAGATCTTCTCGACCTCACGGGCGATCGCGTACCCGTGCCGGGGCTCGTCCGCCAGCGCCGTCAACAACAACAGCGTCGGCTCCTGCATCGCGCGCTCACTCATCCCTCCATGCTAGGTCACCCACCGACATATGCCGGTGCCCGCTCAGGCAGGAACGGCCGGCCACTGCCACGACCACGGCACGGAGCTCCCGGCCCCGGCGCGCACCGCACCTCAGGCGAGCGGCGCGAGGGCGCCGACGGGGTCCTCCCGGACGGCGAGGACACCCACCGGAAGCCCCTCCCCATCCACCCGCGCAGCTCCTCGCTCCCCCGCCGCAGCCGCCTCCCCTTCGCCTTCCACTGCGCCACAGCCGCTCCCACCGGCCCCGACGCCTGCGGCACCGGGCCGCTCGGACCACGCCGGGGCGGCGAGGAGGCGCCGGACCGGCCCGTCCCGTCGGCGCGGGTCTCCCGGGGCGACGGGCGACCGCTGCCTCCCGACGGGAAGGAGGGGCGCGCGGTCGGCGCACCTCGCCGGTTCGGCGCACCCGGGCGCCGCCCGCAGGACCGCCGGAACAGCCGCAGGAACAGCCGCCGACGCGGGTTCCGGTGCGCCCTCCGGAGCCCTCTCGTCGGCAGTGGACGACCCCGCTCGCAGCAGGTACTCGAAAGGATCGGGGCGGGTGTCCCGCGACTCCGCGCGGGCGTCACCGGCAGCGCCGGCGGCCGTGACGCGCAACCGGTCGGCGGCCTCCCGCAAACCGGCGCTGTCGCTCGCCACGAGGAACTCCCGGCGCTCCGCCGCATCGCCCGCGCCCACCGCTTCCCGTGCCGGTGCCGACACAGGCACGGGCGCAGGCGCAAGCGCAGGCAGCGGCACCCGAAGGCCGGAATTCCACGCACGGTGCGGGGCGAGTGCGGCGGCGGGCGGTTCGACGGACCGTGGCGGCGAAGCCACCGACGGACGACGCAGCGGTATCCGGACGAGCCCGGCCGGCGCGCCGACTCCTTCAAGAAATTCGATGATCTTGTCGATGTTGGTGAGCCGCCGACGACCCGACTCCAGCATCGACAGGAACGCCTGACTGAGGCCGGTCAGCCTGGCGACGTCCTCCTGACGCAGGGACCCCCGCTCCCTGATGAGACGGCTGGCCAGGCCGAAATCGAGTTCCGCGAGGGCGTGTCGGACGTCGGCGTGTTGCCATACCCTCTCCGGTACTCCGGGTAAGGAAGCCTCCTCGGGGGCGCCGGATCGCGTGCAGGCGGAACAACTCCCGTCCGGGTTGTACCGGCTCAGTCGGCAGCCGCACCGTTCGCAGTCTCGCACTGTCCGCCGAACCACTTGATGCCCCCTTGAGCGAAACGCGCCGGGCAACGGTGCAGCCCGCACACGACTGAGATCACCTCAGTGATATCACTTGTGCAATGTGCGCACCGGGGGATTCCCGGTCACCCTTGTGCCTCAATCAGCCTCATTCGAAAAGCGGTTGAACTCCACGGCACCTCCGTCACCAACCCACCCCTTTGTCTTGTTTCACCGGATTGCGACCCGGACGGCAAAGGGAATCACCATGCGGGCTTTCGGGCACTCGGACGACCGTGGGCGAGGCACTTCAGGAGAACGGAGAAGGAGGCACTTCCTTGATGACGGAACGTTTCACCAACGCACCCTTCGCGGCGCTCGCCCTCCCGTCGACAGGGAAGGGCCGAGGCGGCGCCGGGTGCGGGCTCGTGAGGCCGTTCCCCCGACTCCACCTGGTGCTTCCGTCGCACACGCCCGTGCGCGCCCAGCCGGTGGCCCGACTTGCGGGTGGGCTCGGCGGGCTCACGTCCCGGTCGGAGCCGGCTCGTCCGGGCCGGCCGCACCGTCCCCCTCTTCCAAGGATTCCATCGATGACCGAGAGATCCACGCCGTTCCTCGACGGTGCGACGGAGGGCCGAGGCCGCCGACCCCGCCGCACCTCCACAGGGGGCCACGAACGAGCCGACGGTGGGGTGCGGTGACCCGCCCGGTGTACCACCCGGCCGGAACCGACGAGGCGCTCGGTTTCGCACTCGTCGAATTACAGGCGGGCCGTTGGCAGCCGACCCGCGATTTGCTGTCCGTAACGGGCGAACACTGGGCGTTGCGGACTTCGCGCACGCAGGTCCTGGCGGTCACCGCGGCCCCTTCCGATGTGGTCGGGGTGTGGCTGGCGGAGGAGCCGGACAACCACGACGCGCACGTGATGCGGGCCCGCGTGGGGGTGGAGCGGGCGCTGCGCGCCCATCAGCAGCGGCACGCGAGCACGGCGGCACTGGAGGGGGCGGCCCGCAACGCGGCCCTGCTGGCGGCACGCCGGCAACCGCGGGACCCGGTGCCCTGGGTGTGCCTGCTCGCCCTCGCCCGGCTCGACGGGCGGCAGACGCGCCGGGAGCACCGGGAGCACTCCGGGGAGCCGATGTTGCCGAGCGGGCCGTGGGGACTGCTGCACGGTGTCGGCCAGCGCGATCCCTACAACCGGGAGGCGTTCCACCGCGTGCTCCAGTTCATCCTGGCGCGGGAGGTGCCGCCGGCGGCTTCGCTCGCCGCGGTGTTCGACTTCGGCCGGTGGGTCGCCTCCTGGGCACCGGCCGGCTCCCCACTGCTGCTCCTGCCGTTGTACGCGCTGGTCGAACAGGGGCGGCAGCAAGCGCTCCCAGAGCGCGGCGATCCGCTGTGGCGACACCAGTGGGCGGAGGAGCCGACGATCCGCTACACCCTCGACGCGTTCCACCACTGGTTCGCCCACCCGGATCCGGCGCCCCGTTCCGTGGCGGACCTGCACCACCTCGCGTACGCCCTGTGGGCGGGGCACCGGTTCGTGGAGGCCGCCGAGGTGTTCACGGCGGTGGGCGCCTTCGCCACCCGCGAGCCGTGGGCCTCCGTCCACGAGGACCCCCGGCGTGCGGACGGCGGCGAGGCACTCCTGCTGCGTGCCCGTAGGGAGTCGTCCGCCTTCGCCCGCTCCCACGGCCACCGGGGGGCACCCCGGTACTGACCGCCCGGCCCGTCGGCGGTCGCCCCGGCCCCGCTCCCGTCGCGGGCTCATGTGGTCCCCCGCCCGGCCGCACCCCCACCCAACTGCGCCCCACCGGCCGTGCCCCTCCCCGCCGCGCGCCACCCGGCCGCACCCCTCCCCACCGCGCCCCTGCCCGCCCTTCCACCATGCCCCTCCCCACCCTGCCCGCTCCTGCAGATGTCCGCTCCACCCCGATCCCACCTTCATGAAGGATGTTCCGTGATGCGCATACGCCCACCTCACCGCGGCACCGGCGACTCGGCCGATGACGCGTTCCTGCGGGAGCTGGGCTACGAGCCGGTGCTGACCCGCCGCATGGGTCCGTTCGGCAACTTCGCCATCAGCTTCTCCGTGATCTCCGTACTGAGCGGTTGCATGACGCTGTACGGGTTCGGTCTCGGCACCGGCGGCCCGGCCGTGATGATGTGGGGCTGGATCGCGGTCGGGGCCATGGTGATGCTCGTCGGCGCCGGCCTCGCCGAGGTCACCTCCGCGTACCCCACCTCGGGAGCCCTCTACTACCAGGCGGAGCAACTCGGCGGCCGCAAGTGGGGCTGGTACACCGGCTGGTTGAACCTGCTCGGGTTGCTCGGCGCGATCGCGGGCATCGACTACGGCGCCGCGCTGTTCACCGGTGCGTTCCTGAACCTGCAGTTCGGGTTCGTCCCCACACCGGGCAAGATCATGGTGATCTACTTCTGCATCCTCGCCCTGCACGCCACCCTCAACCTGTTCGGCGTCCGCTTGGTGAGCATCCTGAACTCCATCAGCGTGTGGTGGCACCTGGGCGGGGTCGCCGTGATCGTGGGGGCACTGGCTCTGGTGCCCTCACACCACCAGTCGCCGTCCTTCGTGTTCGGGGAGTTCGTCAACCACACCGGCTGGTCCAGCTCGCTGTACGTGGTGCTGATCGGGCTGCTGCTCGCGCAGTACACCTTCAGCGGGTACGACGCCTCCGCCCACCTGTCGGAGGAGACCACCAACGCCAGGGTCTCCGCCTCCCGCGGGATCGTGCGGGCGATCGGCTGGTCCTGGCTGGCCGGGTTCGTGCTGCTCGCCGGACTGACGTTCGCGATCCAGGACTACGCCGCCACCCAGGACACGGCCACCGGGGTGCCGCCGGCCCAGATCTTTCTGGACGCCCTCGGGGTCGCGGGCGCGAAGGCCCTGCTGCTCATGGTGATCGTCGCACAGTTGTTCTGCGGGAACGCCGAAACCGCCGCCGCCAGCCGCATGGTGTTCGCGTTCTCCCGTGACGGCGCCCTGCCCGGATCGCGGCTGTGGCGCCACGTCGACGCCCGTACGGGCACCCCGACGCGCGCCGTGTGGCTGTCGGTCGCCGTCGCCGCCGTCCTGGCGCTTCCCTCGCTGTACAGCCCGACCGCGTACGCTGCCGTCACGGCGATCAACGTCATCGGGATCACCCCCGCGTACGCCATCCCCATCTACCTGCGGATCCGCAACCGCCACCGGTTCCAGCCCGGCCCATGGAACCTGGGTCGCTGGGGCGTACCCGTCGGCGTGATCGCCGTGGTATGGGTGACGTTCGTGACCGTGCTGTTCTGCCTGCCCCAGAGCCGCCCGGAATCCGGGTTCGTGTCGGTGACCACGTTCAACTACGCGCCCGTCGCCCTGGTGGTGGTGCTCGTGCTGGCCGCGTTGTGGTGGCGGAAGTCCGGGAGGAACTACACGGTGCCGACCGCTTCCGCGGACGCCGGCTCGGACATGGCCAAGATCCAGGACGAGGTCGTGTGATGACCGACCGACACCCCGCCTCCGCCGAACCGGCGCACGGCCCGGATGACACGGGCCGAAGCGAACCCGCGCCCGCGCCCGCCACCACGCCCGCACCCGCACCCGCACCCGCCACGACGACGTCCGCCCCGGATCCGTCGTCCGCCTCGGACCTGCCCGATGCCCCGCCCTCACCCTCGCCCGACGCCTCGGCCTCGGCCGTCCTGTCGAGCGTCCACCACCGCTCGGCCCGCGCGTCGTACGTCGACGAACTCCGCGTGGCCGTCGACGCCGGCCGCATCGACACCGTCCTCCTCGCCGTACCGGACCTCCAGGGCCGCCTGAAGGGCAAGCGGTACGGGGCACGGCACTTCCTCGACCGCGTCCTCGACGGGGGCGCCGAGATGTGCGCGTACATCCTGGCCACCGACGCCGAGATGACGCCCTCCGACGGCTTCGCCCTGACCTCGTGGGCGAGCGGATACGAGGACATGACCGTCGTACCGGACGCCTCGACCTTGCGGAGCCTGCCGTGGCTGCCGCGCACCGCGCTGATCCTGGGCGACGCGGTCGCCCCGGGCGAGGATCCCGTGGAGGTCGCTCCCCGGCAGGTGCTCCGCCACCAGTTGACCCGCCTGGCCGCCCACGGACTGCACGCACGGGCGGGGCTGGAGACCGAGTTCGTGCTCTACCGGGGCATCCACACCCCGGGTGCCCGGGTCGATCACGAGGGACTCGTGCCCGTGACCGAGGAGAACCTGGACTACGCCCTCGACCACGCGCCGGAGGCCGACCGGTACTTCCGCCGCCTCCAGGGCTCGCTGGGCGAGGCGGGCCTGCCCGTGGAGGCGGTCAAGACGGAGGGGGCGCCGGGACAGGTCGAGGTCACCTTCCCGTACGGCCCCGCGATGGCCGCCTGCGACAACCACCTCGTGTTCAAACACGCGGCGCGCACCCTGGCGGGCCGGTCCGGCATGACGGCCACGTTCATGGCCTCCCCCCGGACCGGCCTGGTCAGCGGCCTTCACCTGCACATCTCCCTGACGCGCGGCGGCAGGCCCGTCCTCAACCATCCGGACGGCCGTCTCTCGGTGACGGGCGAGCACGCCGTCGCGGGGCTCCTGGCCGCACTGCCCGGACTGGCACCGCTGTACGCGCCGAACACCAACTCGTACAAACGGTTCGCGCCCGACTCGTTCGCCCCCACCCGGATGACCTGGGGCTGGGACAACCGGACCTGTGCGGTGCGCGTCGTCGGTCACGGTCCGGGTCTGCACCTGGAAGTCCGGGTCCCGGGCGCGGACGCGAACCCGTACCTCGCGCTCGCCGCGGCGGTCGCAGCGATCACGCACGGCATCGAGAAGCAGCTCGAAGCCCCGCCGCCGTGCACCTCCAACGCCTACCAGGCCACCGACGCACCCCTGCTGCCTCTCACCCTCGACCAGGCCCGCTCCGCGTTCCGGCACAGCACGGTGGCCGATGCGGCCTTCGGCAAGGCGGTGGTCGATCACTACACGCAGCTCGCACAGCTCGAACTCGACCACCAACGCCGCACGGTCACCGACGCGGAGCAGGCCCGCTGGTTCACCCGCGCCTGACCGCGCCTCCCCGAGACCAGGTCCCGGCCGAGACCGACTCCCCCTCGGCCGGGGCCTGCCCACACCCCACTCGACGGCGCTCCCGTCCGCCCACCTAACCGGGGAACTCGGACAGGAAGGGATCCCGAACGAACGACGCGGAGCGGGCGACGCAGAGCACGGAAGGCAGACTGGGCCCCATGGACTCAGGACTCGCCGCGCTGCTGGGCGCCGCCATCGGCTCCCTCGCCACCCTGGCCGCCACGCTCGTCAACGGCCGTGCGCAGGACCGGTCCCAGCACGCCCAGTGGACCCGTCAACACCGGCGGGACTCCTACGCCGGGTACCTCAGCGCGCTGCACGACCGCGACATCGCCATGGACGCCGTCCTGAACGCGCTGCGTCCGCCCGTACCCGACCTGCCCGACGTCGAGGCGAAGACCGTCCGCTTCGTCACCTTGGCCCGGGAGGTCCACCGGGCCGGCGAGGTCGTGATCCTCGAAGGCCCGGCATCGGTCGCCGAGGCCGCGGCCCGCATCACCCACGCCTCCGCCGCCCTCTCGGAGGTGATGCGGCGACTCGCGGAGCACGCCCGAGCGGGGGACACCACGTCCAGGGCCGGAGACCTCGCCCTGGCCGCCGAGCGGGAACGCGCCCTGTACCAGACGATCAAGGACTTCCGCCTGACGGCCCGCACCGCCCTGGGCCACACGGACTGACCCGCCCGGACCTCGGGGCTTCAGGAACGTCACTTGCTGGGAACGTCACTTGCTGAAGACGAGCAGCCGCAGTCCCGGCGGGGTCTCGATCGTCGATCGGTACGCCATGCCGGCCTCGCCCGCGAGCTCGCAGAGCTGGGCGGCGGTCTGTTCGTCGTTCCAGTTGTGGACGACGTTGACGAGTGTGTACATGTCCGCGCCGGCCGGGAACCGGAGCACGCGACCGAGCAGGTCCGGGTCAGTGCCCGTTCGCTCGGCCGGCGCGAGGACGGTGTCGTGGCCTGCGGCGATGTGGTCGGCCATCCGCAGAGTGGCGGCAGCGCGGAGCGCGATGGGGGCGAGTCCGCTCACCGCCTCGGCGAATTCGAGGTCGGCGGTCACTTCTGCACTCCCGAGAGGTCCGTGTGTTCGTCGTCCGTGATCCGGGTGTCCAGCAAGAGCCGGTAGTGCTCGCTGGTGTGCACCAGTTCGTCGTGGCTGCCCGTTGCGACCACCTCGCCCTCGTCGACGACGAGGATGCGGTCGGCATCGCGCACGGTCGAGAGGCGGTGAGCGACGATCAGCACTGTGACGCAGTCCCCGTGGAGCCGGCGCAGTCCGTCCATCACCGTCTTCTCTTCTCCGCATCGAGGCTGGAGGTCGGCTCGTCGAGAAGCAGGAGAGCGGGCCGGGGCAGCAGAGCCCGCGCAATCGCCAGGCGTTGGCGCTCGCCGCCGGGCAGCTGCGACCCGTGCTCGCCCACCTGGGTGTCCACGCCGTCGGGCAGGGTCTCGACCCAGTCGTGAAGGTTGACCTGGCGGAGCACCCGGTCCATTTCGGCCGCATCCGAGGGACGACCCATGCACAGGTTCTCCCGGATCGTTCCGTGGAGCACCGGGGCATTCTGCTCGACGAGCGACACGAGTTGACGGCATCGGACGCGGGTCAAGTCGGCTGCATCGTGGCCGAGATAGCTGATGGTGCCGCTGGTCGGCTCATAGAGCCGGCAGATCAGCGAGAGGATCGTCGACTTGCCTGATCCGGAGGTGCCGACCAACGCCGTCCTCGACCCGCGAGCAAGCTCGAAACCGGCTCCGTTCAGCGCGGGTCTGCCCTCATAGGAGAAGCGGACGTCAGCGAAGGCGAGCGCTGGTGCGCCCGGGACGGCTACGACGATCGCGCCGGGCGTGCCCTCGTCGGGCTCGGTGGGCAGATCCAGCGCCTCCTGCACGCGTTGGAGGGCTCCCAGGGCCCGCTTGAGCGTGGTGAGGCCTTCCAGCAGGTTGCCGAGGGGCATCACCAGGTAGGTGGCGTACAGCAGGACGGCGACCAAGTCGCCGAGTTCCAGTTCACCGGAGGCGACGCGCATGCCACCGACCACGAGTACGAGGAGGAAGGAGCCGGACGCGGCGAGCTGGATCGCGGGCTGGGCGGTCGCCGCCAGGCGCGGGCCTCTGACGCCCGCGTCGAACGCCGCGTCGGCTGAAGCCAGGAGCCGGTCCGTCTCCGGCTTCTCCGCCTGGTGGATGCGGATGGTCAGGATCGCGGACAGGCTTCTTTCGAGATCCGCGGTCAGCACACCCACTGCGGCCCGAGACTGCTCCGCCGCTTCCCGAATGCGGTTCAGTCCGACGGTCACCCCCAGCGCAGCGACGGCGAAGACGCCCATCACGACCAGGAACAGGACGGGGTCGATGGCGACTATGAGCGTGGTCGCGCCCGCGACGGTGAGTGCTCCCACCGTGATCTCCACCAGACCACGGGTGACGCTGTCCCGGAGTGCCGAAGTGTCACCGGTGGTGCGGAGATCAGATCTCGGCTGCGATGGGTGTGGAGTACGGGCAACTGCACGCGAAGGAGCCGCCGAACGAGCAGCTGCCGCAGCCTGCGCACGACGCTCTCGCCGGTGCGTTCGAGGAGGTAGCGGCCGGCCGTGTCGATCAGTGTCTACGCCACGAAGAGCAGGGTGAGCGTCAGCACCAGGCCGGCGATGGGCTCGGACGTGCGGACGCGGTCGATGATCCGGCCGGCGAGCACCGGCTGCACGAGACCGAGCACGGCGGCGGCGATGACCAGAGCCACCGCGCCGACGACGAGCCCCCGGTGCGGCCGGAGCAGACGGAGGAGTGCCGCGAGGCCCACGGGCGCGGGCGCGTCCCGACTAGGAGACATCCGCGGCCCCCACGTGGATGAGCACGCCGTATGCCGTCGGCGTCCCCGGCTCGGCGACGACCCTTCCCTCCGCTTCGAGCCAGGCATGTGCCGCGAAGGGCGGCGTCCGGCGGACACCCACGTTCCAGTCCGGCCACCTGCCCTCGGCCCGGCACAGGAGCGCCACCGCGATCGACCGGGGCAGACATCCCCGCCACCCGGCACAGCGGGGGCCGGCGGCGGCTACGGCACGGTAGTGGGCGTCCGCCGTCTCGTACTCGGCCTGTCGGGAGCCGCCCGCCGCCAGCCGCATGACGGAGCGGATCCGATGCGGGGGCATGCGCGCCAGGAGCAGCGCGGCCAGGACGGCGGTCCTCACCTTCACCCGCCGCCGTAAGCTGCCCGGCTCCCGGTCGGGCACGGTCATTTCGGCGCTCACGGCTGGACCAGCTCCGCATCACGGAGTTGGGCGATGAGCGCTGCGACATCGGAGGCGGCCTGCTCTTCGGCGATGTCGTACTCGGCCACGAGCTTCCTCGCGAGGTGCGCCGCGACGTGCTGCTCGATCAGACCGGTCACCACGTCCGTGCCCGTGGGGTTCAGCTGGAAGTAGGCGCCGGTGCGCTCGTCGAGCAGGACCGATCCGTATTCGGTGGGCACCATCGAGATGTGGTCGTACAGCTTGAAACCCATGAGAATCTCCTGTCTCTGCTATTCGTGTTCCAGGCTGCGGAGCCACAGCTCGCAGGCCACGGTGGTGAGCAGTGCGCCGTCGTCCAGTTCGGCGGAGGCCGGGCGCGCGCACAGGTCTGACAGGCACTGCCCGTCGACCAGGCCGAGTTCCGCAAGCCGTGAGTCGGACCAGAGTCGGTCGAGGTGCGGCGCGTGGGTGCGCAGGCCCAGGGCCAGGTCCATGCTTCCTACCCCTTTGGGGTCAGCCCCTATCCGGCAGACATGGAGGCTCCCATGGAACTCTCGGCATCGCTCCCACCGGGCCGAGCAGCGGTACACGTTCGCGAGGTGCCGGCCGCGTACACGGCGGGAACCCCCGTACCCGGACGAGCCATTGCCGTGGCCCTGCCCCGAGGAAACGACCTCGACGACGACGTCAGACAGCTTGTCGCCCTCTCGGACCGGCTGCGGGCTCACCAGGGAGGCGCATGATGCACGCCGTGATCTCGGCGGGGCGGATGGTCGCCGGCCCCGGTGGGAGGTCGTCTTCGACGGAGCCGTCCACGGTCGGCAGGGCGTGATCGTAGACGCCGGACCACGCACAGAGGTCGACGCACGCGTCGAACCCACGGTTTCCCGCCTCAGCTTTCCCAACGGGACGCTGCTGCCCGGCCTCTTCGACGCACACGTCCACCTCGCGCTCGACGCCGGGTCGGATCCCGCGGAGACCCTGCACACCGCTTCCGACGCCGAGCTCTCCGCGGGAAGGGCGATGCGCGCGGAGCAGCTCCTCTCCACAGGGGGGACGACCGTTCGTGACCTCGGCTACCGGGGAGGGCCGGCGGTCCGGCTGAGGGACGAGATCACGTCCGGCCGGAAGCCCCGCCCGCGCGTCCTCGCCGCCGGAACGCCGCTGACCGCGCCCGGCGGGCACTGCTGGTTCCTCGGCGGAGAGGTCGCAGGCGAAGCCGCGATCCGCAGCGCCGTCCGCCGCAACGCGGCGAACGGCGTCGACCTCGTCGTCGTCGAGGGCGACCCCCTGAGCGGCCTGAGCGCCCTGCGCTCGGTCCGCCTGGTCCTGGCCGAAGGCCGGCCGTTCGGCCCCGGGACTGCGCTCTCGGACCCGCCCGATGCCCGGGACCGGTAAGCGCATGCCCCCGAAGCGCGACTCAAGACGCCCACCCGGAGAAACGGCAGGTCAGGCCTCGTCGCGGATCGGTTCCAGGATCGCCACGCACTCCACGTGGCGCGTCATCGAGAAGGCGTGGAAATGCAGGCGGCCAACGAACTGGCAGTTCAGCGCCCACACCGCCCCCCCTTCTGGGGCGTCGTGCGTCATACGAGCGTCAGCGGCCGCCGAGCTGTCTCGTGCGGCAGCGGTCTCCTTGTATGCGTTGGCCGCGTGGGAAAGCCGCGTTCGCACACGAGCGGCCCGCGAAGTCGTGAACAGTAGACACCTGGGTCCGGGGCAGCGCGGCGCCGCGGCCGGCTCCGCCCAGTAAGGCCGTCTAGCCGGAGCTGGCTGTTTCACGCCAATGACCAGCAGGTTTCGGAAAATGACGGGTTCGCTGCTGGGGGTCCTCGGTACCCTCCCCCTTCCGTGTGTCCGCCGCACGGGAGATCCAGGGGGACGAAGAAGCGTGAGCACCACCACCGACCCGGCCGCCGTCGGTCACCGCATCGCCATCGTCGACGAGGACCCGCTGCGCGCCCGGCGCGAGGCTCGCGAGCTGCTCGCCGTCCTCGCCGAGGTCGATGGGGATGCCGCACTCGACATCCCGCAGCCCCGGGCCGAGGACGAGTCCCTCAAGGGCGGCCCGGTCACCGACTTGATCGGGCTGGTCTTCAGCGGGGGCTCTCTCGTTGCCGCCGGCATCCAAGTGTGGCTGGCCCGCGTCCCCCAGCGGACCGTCGTCATCACCCGGGCGGACGGGGCGACGCTTCGCGTGTCCGGCAAGGAGACCCGGGCCGACAGCGAACTGATCGACCGGTTTCTCGCCGGCGGTGCGGCCGAGACCCGGGACGAGGGCGAGGGCGGCGGCGAGGCGGGTCCGGGCGCGCAGTGAGCGAGAACGACCGGTACGCCATGCTCATCGGCGTATCCACGTACGACAGCGACCGCTACCACGACCTGCCGCCCGTCCGGGCGGACCTGCACTACATGCGGGCGGTGCTGGAGAGCACCGAGATCGGCATGTACAACGACTGCGCGATGGTCGCCGAGCCGACCCGCGCCGAAATGCTGTACGCCGTCGAGCAGTTCCTGGAGGAGCGACAGTCCAGCGAGACGGCCCTGTTGTACTTCAGCGGCCACGGCCAGTTCTGCGAGGCCGACGGGCAGTTGTACTTCCTGACCCGGGACGCCGATCCGGACGACCTGCCGGGCACGGCGGTCCCCGCCGAGTTCCTGGAGCGGATGCTGCAGTCCTGCCGGGCTTCGTCCAAACTGGTCCTGCTGGACTGCTGCTCCAGCGGGTCCGTCGTCCAGGGCTGGACGGCCAAGGGCGGTGCGGACACCGCTGCGCCGCCCGCGCCCAGTACGCTGCTCCGCCCTGGCGGCGTGTACTTCATCACCGCGTCCGACGCGCTCCAGGCCGCGTCCGCCATGGCTCCGGAAGGCTCCTCCCTCGGCACTTCCCGGTTCACCGGGGAGATCGTGGAGGGCCTGAGGAGCGGGCGGATCAAGGAAGGCGGCTGGATCACCCCGGACGACCTCTTCGAGTACCTGACCGCACAAATGGTGATCAAGGGTGTTCCCGAGGAGCAGCGGCCGACCAAGTCCACGATCAGGGCCACCCGTTCGCTTCCCTTCGCCCGCTCGGTAGCCCGCCCCGTACGCCTTCCCGAAGCGCCGCGCGATGCCGCCGCCGACACCCGGACCGAGGTCTCTCCCGCACTGCTGAAGGCACGTCGGCTGGCGTCCGAGGACGCCGGTAACGGCATCGATCCTCAGCGGCTGCTGCGGTACTACGCGCACTGTCTCGGCGCCCAGGCGGCCACCGGGATGCTGCCCGACCGCGACAGCGGCCGGGGTTCCGCGTACTTCCTCCTGGGCCAGGGCCCGGAATCGATCCAGTCCGGGCTCGAACACTCCTTCCCCGCCCCGGGACAGTTGCCCAAGCCGAAGAGCACGGGCGCGCAGGCCGACGGGGCCGGGCTCCAGGAATACTGGTACGGCTATCCCGCGATCACCCTTCCCGAGCACGGCGGGGACGGCCGCAGGCGGGCGGCGGTCCGGATCGCGCCGCTGCTGGTCCAGCCGATGGAGCTCGCCCCGGACGAGAGCGGCCGCGACCTGCTGCGACCGAGCGGGGTACCGTCGCTGCACTCCGGGGTGATCACCGAGCTGCTGTCCGACGACGAGGCCGCCGAACTGCTGGCCCACTGGCAGCCGAGCTGGCAGGAGGGCAACGGCACCCAGATGGTCAAGGCGGTGCGCGAGCTCCTGACCGATCTCGGGGTTCCGGAGCTGGAACCCCTCGACCTCGCCTCGCTCAGCGAGCGGTCGGTGATGGACTCGCTGCGACCGGGTGCCCACAACGCCGCCGTGTTGCTGGCGCCTTCCGGAATGGAGCGGGTCGCGACCGAGGGGCTGGTCGACAACCTGCTCCAGATGTCCACGCGCGTCGGCCAGATCGCCGGCACCGCGCTGGAAGCACTACTCGCCGGCGACGACCGTCGCACCGGCACGGATCATGACGTGACGGCCGTGACGGTCGTGACCCCCGGCCCGTGCAACGAGATTCAGGAGCAGGTGATCTCCTCGGCGATGACCCGCCGGCTGACCGTAGCGACCGGCCCGCCCGGTACCGGCAAGAGCGAAGTGGTGACGGCTGTCGTGACGACCGCCGTCGCCGCCGGCCAGTCCGTTCTCGTCGCCTCGACCAACAACGAGGCCGTCAACGTGGTGGCGGAGCGGTGCGCCGAGATCTCGCCCGGCCTGCTCATGCGGACCGGGAACGTGGAAGCCCGGGAACGGGAGGCCGAGAAGCTGGCCGCACTGCTGGCCGAACCGGTCGAGTCACCGCCCCGGGGGTCCGCGACCGTGGCAGGTGAGCTGCGCAACCGCCACGCGCGGGCGGCCGCTCTCCGGACGGAGGCGGCGGGGCGGATCGGCGAGGAGGCTCGCCTGCTGGAACTGGTCCGGGAGCGGGCCCGTCGGGCGGACGCTCTCGCGCTCCCCGTACGCCTGCTGGAAAGTACCTGGTCCGCACAGGAACGGGCTGCTCTCGCCCGCTGGGAGGAGCGCGCGCGGAGGGCTGCCCGTGCCGGATGGCTGACACTCGGCGGGTGGCGCCGAGGGCGCGCCCTCAGGGCCTTCATGGCTGCGTCCGGCAACGACGGACCCGGGGCTTCGTGGCCGGCCTGGTCCTCGGAGCGCCAGGTCCCGCCCGAGCTGCTGCTCGGACTCGCGGAGGCCGTGGCGGTGGAGCGGACCCTGCGGGAGCTCGTACCCGCGCATCTGGCCTGGGACGAGGAAGCACTGAAGCGGGCCCGGCTGGAAAGCTCCGACGCGTCCTCCGCCGTGTCGAAGGAGCTTGCGCAGTCCGTGGCCGCCGAGGCCGTGGCGCGGGGGCGGTCGCTGATGAACCAGCGGCTCCAGACACTGCGCAGGCGCTCGGGTGTCCAGAAGAGCCAGCGCAATCTGATGGCACATCTGAAGGCCTGGGCCATCAGCACGCACTCGGTGCGCCAGCTCGAGCTCGCCCCCAAGCTCTTCGACCTCGTGGTGATCGACGAGGCGAGCCAGTGCTCGATCCCGTCGGTACTGCCGCTGCTGTTCCGTGCGAAACGGGCACTGATCATCGGCGACCCTATGCAGCTCGGGCACATTCCCGGGATCAGTCCGGAGCAGGAGCGGCAGGCCCGGATTCGCGCGGGCCTGACCGCAGCACAACTGGAGGACCGCCGTCTGGCCTACCACGTGTACGCCTCGTACCACGCGGCGGCGCAGCACGGTGAGGCCGCACTGCTGCTCGACGAGCACTACCGGTGCCATCCGCAGATCGCTGACGTGGTGAACGGCTACTGCTACGCCGGCCAGTTGCAGGTCCTCACCGATGTCCGGAGGCAGGTTCCCCCGGTCGATCCGGCGGGGGTGGCCGAACCGGTTCCGGTGCTCGGCTGGGTGGACGTGCCGTTCGGTGAGTCGGCGGCCGGCAGCGGTGGCCGGTCCTGGCGCAACCAGGCCGAGGCGGACCAGGTACGACAGCTGGTGGACGAGTTGTTGGAACGGCTGCCCGAGGACGCCACAGTCGGGGTGGTGACACCCTTCCGCGCCCAGAAGGAGGCCCTCTCCCGGGCCTGGGCCGGCGAGACCCGGGTCCGGGTCGGCACGGTCCACGCCTTCCAGGGCGGTCAGCGCGACGTCATGGTGCTGAGCCCGGTCGCCACGGACAACACCCCTCCGAAGACCACGCACTGGGTCGCGAGCCAGGTCAACCTCTGGAACGTCGCGGTCACCCGGGCCAGGTCGCAGCTGATCACGGTGGGGAGCCAGGGCTTCTGGCAGGGGCAGGCGGGCCTGCCGGCCCTGCTCGCGGCCCGCTCGACAGTGCTGGGCAGCGGAGCGTCGACGGACGATGACATCGACGCCGGCCCGACGCACGGGCCCGCCATTCGCGAGGAACTGGCCGACCAACTGCAGGAATATTTCGGCGCTCTCGGCATCAGCGATCTGGAACGCGCGGCGGTGGTCGGCGGCCACACCGTGGACCTGGTGTTCACGGTGAACGGCGAGAACACGGCGGTCCTCATCGACACGGGCCCCGCACCCGGTCAAGACCCGGCCCGCCACCTGCGCCTCACCCACGCCCGCGGCGACCTGCTGATCGGTCTCCCGTCCGGCGGCCGTGGCGCAAAGCCCGCCCCGGTGACCCGAGCAGTCCGCCTCCCGGCCTGGCGGGTAGCGGCGGGCCCGGCCCTCCTGGACCGGCTCTTCGCCTGACCTTGTGGTCGAGTTGATGCGCAGAACACGCATCGCGTCGCTGATGGCGGTGTCAGGATGGGGCGGAATCCTTCTTCACGCCATGGGGGCCGAGTCGTAGGATTCTCCAATCAGGACATCGGCGGGTCTGGAGCAGCCGGGGCGGCGCTCTCCCGGGAGCAGCTCTCCTCGTGTGGCCATCGGGGAACGCAGTTCCTCCCAGGCCTCGGCGAGCGAACACGACAACGAGGACGAGTGTGGCGAACGCGGGTGGTTTCGGCGGCGGTGAAGAGCTGGAACGGTTCAAAGCGATCCTGGCCAACTGGCGTACGTCACTCGTCGATCTGAGTGGCCGCAACCGGCTCCTCAACTTCCGGCACACCAAGGCGGCGACCCTGGAGATTGCGCATCCACCGGCCGAGGAGCTCATCGACGGCCTGGAGCGCGGCTGGGACTTCGCACCGCTGCCCGCCGAGGAACCCGACGCCCAGGACTCCGATGGCGCCCCGTCGGAAGCGCCCCTCGCCGAACGGCGCGGCGCCGCGTACGGGATCGTCACCCAGAAGACGACGGCCCCGGCGCTCCTCCGCGCGCTGACGAGCCTGCGCAGCAAGTCCACCCAGCTGTTCAACGACTACGGTCTGTGGACGCTCCAGCTGGGTGTCGGCATCCTCCGCTGGCGTGAGGACGGCGCATCGACGAGCAGCGATGCGCCGCTCCTCCTCTTTCCTGTCCGTATCGAGCGGCTGAACAACGGGCGGGTCCGCCTGGTGGCCAACGACGACGAGGAGCCGCGCCTGAACCCCGCTCTCAGGGTCAAGCTGGAGCAGTTCCTGATCGACTGGTCGCCCGTTACGGAACAGGACCCGACCGACCTCGACGCCGTGATCGACGCGGTCACAGCCGCAGTGGCGGGCAAACCGGGGTGGGCAGTCTCGCGGCGCGTGGTGCTGGCGCTCTTCGCCTCCCACAAGGAGTCGATGTACCAGGACCTTTTGGACAACGAGGCTCGCATCCTGAGCAGCGATCTCGTACGAGCGGTCGCGCTCGGCCCCAAGGCGGAACTGGCCTCGGACCGCTTTGAGTTCGAGGAGATCCACGCCGACCGGATCGACGAGCTCAGCCCGCCGGAGGACAGCCCGCTCGTCCTCGACGCCGACGCCTCGCAGCGTCAGGCCGTCGCGGCCGCTGTCGCCGGGCAGTCCTTCGTGCTCGACGGCCCGCCGGGCACCGGCAAGAGTCAGACGATCACCAACATGATCGCCGGTCTGATGCACGCGGGCCGCAGTGTGCTGTTCGTCAGTGAGAAGGCTGCCGCGCTCGACGTGGTACTGGACCGGCTGAAGTCCGTCGGACTCGACTCGTACGCGCTGCCCCTGCACAGCCACAACACCAGCCGTCGAGCCGTCGCGCAGGAGCTCGGAAGGGCCATTGAGGAGGAGCCGCGGGCCCCACGGCTCTCCCAGGAGGCGGTCGCCCGGGCCCGCGAGGCCCGCCAGGCCCTCAGTGCCTACGCCGAGGCGATGAACGAGATCAGCGAACCGCTGGGCCGGAGCCTGCACGACGTGATCGGCAGGGTCGGGCAGCTGTCCGACGCACACGTGGCCTTTCTGCCCTCGGAATCGGACGGCCGCTCCGCACAGCAGAAGCTGCTCGACGCCGCAGCACTCAGCGCCCAGGACCTGCGCACCGTCGTCGAGGCGACGAAGGCCATTGCCGGCGCCTGGCAGGCGGTCGCCGACCCGTCGTTCCCCTGGCGCGGCCTCACGCCCGGTATGCCCCATCCGCGTCAGGCACTCGACCAGGCCATGGCCGCGCGAGACGGGCTTGCCGCGACGTTGACGCGCTACCAGGATCTCGCGCAGGCCGGCGAGCCGATCGAGGAGGAGGACGGCGTTCGCCGGCTCATCAAGCTCCTCGAGCTGATCGGCTCACGCCGCCCGGTGCCCGAAGCGTGGCTTACCGGCTCCGACTTCGCCGATGCGGTGGAGAGCCCGGTCGACGCCTTCCTCACCACTCTCAAGACGGTGGTCCGGGCCCGGGCCGCGGCTCACTCCCAGGCAGGGGCCCGCTGGGAGGAACTCTCGCCACGGCTCACCCCGGTGCCGGGCGAAGCCGAACGCGCCCTGGCCACTCTCGCTCCGGCCGGTCTCGATCCGTCCGGGCTGTCGGAGGACCGCGCGAACGAGCTGGCCCGCGAGTTCGAGAACACCGCGGACGGTCTGGAGCGTACGCATCGCAGCCTGGCCGAGATCGCACAGCAGATGGGGCTGACCGTTCCGGGCAGCACCGCCGCGGCGGAAGACCTCTGCGACGTCGTCGCACTGGCGGGAGCAGCCCACCGGCCCCTCGAACGATGGATCGTGCCCGGGGGGGCCACCAAGGCGGACCGGGCTGCGGTCAACGTGGTGGCCGATGCCCTGGGCGCGTTCCTCGCACGACGCGACACGGTTCTGTCCGCACGGGCACACGCGACCATGGAGGCCGGCCCCGGTTGGGACTCGATTCCCCCCACGCTCGGCGCGGACCCGCCGGCCTCCGAGCAGGCCCTTGCCGGACTGGGGCCGGCCGGCCTGGACCTGAGCCCTCTGACCCGTATGCAGGCCGCGGATCTCTCCGACTGGTACACCAACCTGGGCGCGACCCTCGAATCGGCCGATCGGCATGCCGCAGCCATGGCTCGGCTGCTCGGACGTGACCGGCCGGAGAGCACGCAGGAGGCCGAGGAGCTGACCGCCCTCGGAGAGCTGGCACACGCCTCCCCCAGGATGCTGGACTCGTGGCTCGACCCTCAGGTGATGCCCCGCGTGCGCGAAGTCTGCGCGGAGATCACCGAGGCCGCCCGTCGGCTCAGTGAGGCCGAGCAGGCCGCGCAGGACGTCTTCCGGCCCGAGATCACGCTGTCCCCGGGCCTGCCGGACCTGATCGGCCGCCTGTCCGAAGGCTCACGTGGCCTCGGTGGCCTGCTCTCTGGCTCGGTGCGCTCGGACCGCAAGGCACTCGGTGCGTTGACGATCGCGGGATCGTGGCGCAGTGAGCTGTACGCCCGGTTGCCCCACGCCGTCGCCTGGCGCGCCGCCCACGACCACCTGCGGTCTCTGGCCCGTACGCATGCCGCCCTCCTCGGACGCTACGCGGGTCCGGACCTGCCGGACGCGGCCCTTCTGGAGGCCGCGGTGGCGCACGCCGAATCCGTGCACCGGCTCGTGCCGGACACGGTGCCGGACCCGCACCGTCGCGGCGTGCTGGCCGCCCAGGTCGCGGACGGCCACACCCCTGCCGCACACCTGGCGGAGCACGGTCGGTCCCTGACGGAGGATCTGGGTATCTGGCGGCGGGACCTGGCGCGACCCCGCCTTGCAGCTGTCGCGGACGAGCTCACCAAGTGCTCCTTGGCCAACGCCGCCCGTTGGCTGCGCCACCACGTGGATCCGCTCGCTCGGGCCGTCGACGTCATCGACACGGTCGCCTCCGTCGGCCGTCGCGACGACGGAGGGGACTTCGAGTACACGCTCGCCGGCGCACGGGCGGCGATCGGCGCCGCTCACGAGGGTCAGCGGCAGACGGCCGGGTTCACGGCCGAGGAGGACACGCACCGACTCCTCTGCGGTTCCTGGTACCGGGGACTGGACACCGATCCCGCCGAGTTGCGTGCGCACTCCCATGCCACAGCACCGGGACAGCGCGGCGTGCTCCGACTCCTGTTGCGAGCCTGGGCGGTCCACGAGGCGGCCCCGGGAGCCGGCGTCGACGAGGAGCAGCGCGAGCTGCTCGGTCGGTACGCGGCGCACGCCGGCCTCGACAGTGGAGCACTGCAGGAGGCCCTGGCAGCCGCTCACACCGTCGAGCGGCTGGCGCCGGACACCCTCGCTGATCCCGTTCGGCGTTCGCGGCTGGCCGGCTTCCTCGCAGACGAACGTCCCGCACCGCACGCCGTTGTGCAGCAGGCGGAGCCGCAGCTGCGTACCGACCTGAATGCCTGGCGGGAGTACGCCGCCCGGCCGCATCTGACGGGCGCCGGCGCGCATCTGCTCGCCGCCCCTCTGTACGACGCGGCACGCTGGCTGCGCGCCCACGTCGAACCCTTCGAGGACGCGGCCGAACTCCTCCGCGCTGTGGGGCGTGTCGCGGACGCCGACTGCGGGCTGTCCCTCGTGCGGGCTCGCCAGGCGGTGACGGCAGTGATCGACGCCCGGGCGGCCGAGACGCGGTTCACCGAGGACGATCCGCGTCACGAGGAGCTGCTCGGTGGCCTCTACCAGGGGGCGGGGACCGACAAGGGAGCCGTCCTCGACGCCCTGGACTGGGCCCAGCGGGTACGCCGCACAGCACACGGAGGGCGTGGAGCGCCGCTGTCCGCCCCAGCGGCCCGGATGATGCTGGATGCTCCCGCCGACCCCTCGGTGGCGGACCGCCACGAGGACTGGCGGCGCCAGCGGGACTACCTCGTGGAGCATTTCGAGGTGCAGCGCGGCCGTCTCCTGAATCGCGAGCTGATGGAGTCGCTGCCCGCTGCCGCAACCGTCCTGTCCCGGTTGGACCACGACCCGTTCGGTCCCGAAGCATGGACCCTGTGTTCAGAGGCCCTCACGCAGTTGCGGCGGTACGGTCTCGACGGGCTGCCCTCCCAGCTGGCGCAGCGCGGCGTGTCCGCAGAGGACTTCCCCGCCTCCGTCGAGCGTGCGGTGCTCACAGCCTGGATCGAGCGGCGCCTCGCACTCGACGCCCGGCTCAAGCCCGTGCGGGCGGCGGACCGCGATCAGCTCGTCGACCGATTCCGAGATGCGGACCAGGCCCTCGTGGAGGCGGCCCACGCCGAGGTCATCGCGGCATGCAACGCCCGACGTCCGCGCCGGACCAACATCGGCCCCGCGGCCGAGTTGCGCCGTCAGGCACAACTGAAGCGCCGGCACAAGCCGGTACGTCAGCTTCTGGCCGAGACGCGGGACGTCGTGCGACTCATCAAGCCCTGCTTCATGATGAGCCCCCTGACGGTCAGCCAGTTCCTGCCGCCGGACTTCCGCTTCGATGTCGTCATCTTCGACGAAGCCTCCCAGGTGCTGCCGCAGGATGCGGTGAATTCGGTGTACCGCGGCAGTGCGCTCATCGTGGCCGGCGATCAGAACCAGCTCCCGCCGACCTCGTTCTTCAGCGCCGGCGGCGACGGCGACGACGATGACGAGTGGGACGAGGAGGCCGCGGACACCTTCGAGTCCGTGCTCGACGCTTGCAAGGCCAGTGGCGTACTGCGAGGCCTGCCCCTGAGGTGGCACTACCGGAGCCGCCACGAGAAGCTCATCGCCTTCAGCAACAACGATTTCTACGACAACACGATGGTGACCTTCCCGGGCGCGTACGAGCAGAGCCCCGACCTCGGCGTCGAGTTCTTCAAGGCCGACGGTGTCTACGACCGGGGCGGACGGAGCGACAATCCCGGCGAGGCGGCAGCGGTCGCACAGCGCGTGATCCACCACTTCGCCACCCGCCCGAAGCTCAGCCTGGGTGTGGTCGCCTTGTCCAAGGCACAGGCGGAGGCCATCGAGGAAGCCGTCCAGAAGGCACGGAACGCACGCCCCGACCTGGATCGCTTCTTCACCGAAGACCGCCTCGACGGCTTCTTCGTCAAGAACCTGGAAACCGTCCAGGGAGACGAACGCGACGTCATCATCCTGTCCGTCGGATACGGCCGGGACCACCAGGGCAAGCTGCAGGCGAGCTTCGGCCCCATCAACCGGGACGGCGGCTGGCGCCGTCTCAACGTCGCCGTGACCCGCGCCCGGCGCCGCATGGAGGTCGTCGCGTCCTTCCACGGCTCCGAGCTGGCCGACAGCGCCAACAAGAGCGTCCAGCACCTGAAGCGCTACCTCCAGTACGCCGAGCACGGCCCCCACATCCTGCAAACGGCCGCGGCGGACCCGGACGCCGAGCCGGAGAGCCCCTTCGAGGAGGATGTCCTGGGCGTCCTGCGCGGTTGGGGCTACTCCGTACAGCCTCAGGTCGGCGTGGCCGGCTTCCGCATCGACATGGCGATACGGCACCCCGCCGCCCCGGGCAGCTACGCCCTGGGCATCGAATGCGACGGCGTCATGTACCACTCCTCGCGCGCCGCCCGCGACCGCGACCGGCTGCGCGAGGCGGTACTCCGGGACCTCGGCTGGAACCTGCACCGCATCTGGGGCACGGACTGGTACCGCAGCCGCCGGGACGCGATGGCGCGCCTGCGCGCCGCGGTGGAGGAGGCGTGCGCGCGGGACCCGTTCCAGGTGACGGCGGAGGAGCCGTCCGGCGAGGGACCGCCCGTTGAAGGGCCTGCCGCGCCGGATGCGGCGGTGGAAGCGGAGCAGGTGGTGACGTTCGTGGCCGTGGACGACGGGCCGCCGGCGTGGAGCAGGGCGTACGAGGAGGTCGTCGACGTACAACTGGTGAACCTGCGGGTCACATCCGCCGTGCGGCACGGCATGCCGTTCGCTGAACTGCAGGACCCGGACGCCGTGGGAGTCGTCGCCGACGTCGCCCTCTCGGTGATCCACGCCGAGGGGCCGATGACGGAGGACCTGATCGTCGCCCGGGTCCGCTCGGCGTGGGGCATTGCAAGGGCGGGCGCGGTGATCCGGGACTCGGTCCGCCGCGCGCTGCGGAGGACCGCGTCCGCCGGCCGGATCGTGCGGGTCAACGAGGCGTATGACGTTCCCGGCCGGGAGCTGGCCTTCGCCCGCACTCCGACGCCGACCGTGGCCCGTAAGGTCGGCCAGGTCCCGTCGGCCGAACGGCAGCTCGTCGTGGGGCACGTGGTCGGGGAGAGCCCGGGCGTCCACCGCGAGGAGCTGCTCCGTGAGGTCGCACGCTTCTTCGGGTGGACGCGGCTGGGCCCTGACATCAGGGATGCGCTGACGAGCGATGTGGACGAGCTCGTCGCGAAGGGGACGCTCCGTGAAGCGGACGGCTGCCTGATGCCCGCGGACGGTGTCTGACGACTTCATGGGCATCGGTTCTGAAGGGGGTCCCGGCCCGCTGGACGTCACCAGTAGCGCTGGAGGACTCCCGTGCGTTGGAGCTCCGCTATGTGTTCCGCGGCCCGAGCCGGCGCGGAGCCACCTCGGACGAGCGTTCCGGCCTCGATGTTCCGGTCCACTCCGGACTGGGTGAAGTTGGCGCTCGTGGTCAGGAGCGCCTTCCGGTCGGCGACGGCCAGCTTCGCGTGCGTCTTGGCCCCGGGCTCCGCCCTCCTGTCCAGGGGCCAGTGCCACAGGCGTGCTCCCGGCACATCGGTGAACGCGCTCGCCGGTTCGTCGCCGGACAGGGCGCTGCCCGCTCCCTGGAGCGTCTCGACGACGATGTCCATACCGACGCCCCGGGCCGCGGCATCCTGCAACGACCGGGTCAGGGGCGGGTACCGCCGCGCGGAGTAGGTCATGAGGATCAGCTCTGTCCGTGCTTCGGCGATCA
Organism: Streptomyces sp. NPDC097619; assembly: GCF_040302735.1. NCBI lineage: Bacteria > Bacillati > Actinomycetota > Actinomycetes > Kitasatosporales > Streptomycetaceae > Streptomyces > Streptomyces sp. NPDC097619. The sequence continues at coordinate 30,707 of NZ_JBEOSD010000028.1, forward strand.
GCCCCAGGAGCGCCCGGTCCGTGGACCGTACGGGCACCCGGTGGGAGGAGGGGCCGCTCCACACCAGGGAGACCTCCTGCTCCCGGTCGCGCTGCGCGTAGCCCGCGGCCAGCCCGTGCAGGCAGGCTGCCGCCTCCGCCCGGGACAGGCCGTCCGCGTCCATCGCGTCGAGCACGGCAGCCGCGGCCTCCGTGTAGGCGGAGGCCGACCGGACCGTGAGCAGCGCGGCCCGGGGCCGTCCGGCGGCTATGCCGTCGGCCAGTGCGCCCAGTGCGAGGACCCCTGCGGCCGCCTCCGCCTCCGCGGCGGCCTTGAGCAGTCGCGCCCATTTCATGTGAGGCCCTTGAGGAGCACGAGGTCCGGGTCGTCGATCGGCACTATGAACCGCCGGTCCAAGAAGCGGTTGCCGCGCTCACAGGTGGTCTCGGACACGAACAGGCAGACGTGGCATGCGGCGCCGTGCAGGAAGTCCTCATGCGGAGGCCGGGGCAGCCGGTCGGCGCACAACGGGTCGGAGGAGCACCGCTCGGCGTCGTGGAGCGCTCGCCGCACGACCCTGCTGAACTTCTCCGGTTCGGCCAGGGCCACCAGACCGCCCAGGGTCCCTTCGGCGTCCGGGACCGCGGTGTAGATGAGGATGCCGGTGCGCCGGTCGTCCTCGCGGCCTGCGTAGATCCGCTCGGAGAGGCTTGCCGAGGAGTAGCCGCATTCCAGCGAGATGGCCCGGATCAGCAGGTGAGACAGCGTGTGCAGCGCGATGTACCGCGCGCCCGGCCAGCCCCGCAACGGGTCGTCGGTGTCCTCGACACGGCCCGAGTAGCGGTTGCGGCGGAATTCCACGTAGGCGTCGCGGTGGGCCCTGAGCGCCGCCGTGTCGGCGACCCGCTGCTCCCAGTCGGCCATCAGCTCGTCCGAGACCCTCAGGAAGATGCCCTCGCCCCGCACCTCGCTGGCCGGCACCCAGGCGGGGACGCGGCTGCGGGAGAGCGGTGCGCGGGCCACCAGAGTGGGGTCTTCCGGGTCCGGGGCGTCGAGCCGGGTGAACCCGATCAACGCCCGTACTTCCCGCAGCCGCTCCGCCTGGACGACGTGGGAAAAGACCCCATCGAGGGCCGGCGGGACGGGAACATCGCGCAGCGCGAAGTCCTCGGTCGGCTCCGGGAGCTGAGGACTGGTGAAGATCTCCCACTCGGGGGTGAGCAGGTCCGGGTAGGAGACGGCCTCCGAGGACTGGGACTCGTCGCCCGCGGCCCGGTGTGCCTCGATGGCTTCGAACACCTCGGACTGGCTCCACCGGTGCAGCGGCTTGAACTGCGGGAGCTCCCAGACCATGTCGAGGAACTCCTGCGACTTCGCCTTCTGCAGCTGCTCCCAGAGCTGTTCCACCTTGCCCTGCAGGGCGCTGCCGCTGGTCGGCGGCACCGCCAGGACGCTGAGCGTCTGCGCGAACCACTGGTTCGAGGCGCCGATGACGAGCGGCTTGGGCCGCTGCTTGCAGCCTGCCGGGTCGAAGGTCGCCAGGTGGGGGTGGCGGCCCCGGCAGTGGGGCAGGGTGATCTCGCCGCGCTGTCCCATGGCGTCGCGGATGTTGCGCTCGCTGGAGCAGTTCACGCAGCGCACCTTGACGTTGGCCGCCTGGTTGCCGCCGTGGTCGAGCATCTCCAGCCGCGGGTGGCTGGCCTCCGCGCAGTTCCCGCCGCGGTGGACGAATGACGCGTACGGGAAGTCGTCCAGGTGTCCGGCCTGGCAGACCAGGACGAAGCGCGCCGCGACGGCGAGCGGGCGCTTGCCCTTGCGCTTGGCGGTGCAGTTGTCGTGGAAGAAGCGCGCCTGGTCGGGGCGCCGGGGCTTGGCGTTCTCGAACTTGAAGATCTTCGAGTCGAGGCCGCCGAGGGCGTTGCACGCGGTGCAGCGCAGCCACTGGGGGAAGGGCAGGACGGGGACGCCGACCCGGGATGCGGGGCCGTTGGGGTCGCTGTCCGTGCCGTCCGTCCAGGGCGCGGGCCGCAACTGGGTGACCTGGGCGCCGTACGGGTCTCCTATCAGGCCGTTGACGGCCCGCAGCAGCCGCGGTTCCTTCAGGTCCGCCCACTCGAACGCGTCGTACTGCCAGTCGTCGATGCCCCGCACCAGGACGGCGAAGTTGGGCAGGTCGACCAGAGCGCCCACACCGCCCGTGTACATCAGGTGGCTGGGGCGTACGGATCCGACCCGGCGCCGGTGCTGTGTCTTGTCCGTCATGCTCACGCCTTCTTCCCCTGCCCGCCTGCCGTGGCGGCCTTGCCGTCCAGTACGGCGCCCGTTTCGTCTCCCTCGGGCGAGTCCTCGCCGTCGGCGCCGGACTGGCCCGCCCCGGGCGCGTAGCTCCATGCGGGTGCTCCGCCGACCACGTCGTAGAGGCCGGCTCCCGGCACCAGCAGGTTGATCTCGTTCTCCGTCTCGCGCATCGACTGCGCGACCGTGAGCTCGTCCCAGGTGGCGCCGGTGGCCCTGTTGAGCAGCCCGCTGAGCCGCTGGCCCTGCCAGGCCGCCTCCTCGTATCCGAGGCGTGCGGAGCCCTGCTTCTTGTGCGCCCAGGCGTCCTTGAGGACTTCGATGCGTTCCGCGAGGTACTTGCGGGCGCGCGGCCCGCCCACGGTCTCGGCGCGGGCCAGGAACCGCCCGGTGACCTGCTGCGCGACGGGGCCGTCGAGGTCGATGTCGTAAGCGTTGTGGTTGCGGGAGTGGGGCGTGGTCGCGTTGCGCACGGCCGCGATCCACGCCGCCGCCGTCGTCCGGTCCAGGGACCGGCGGGCGAACGGGGTGACGGAGAGGGCCTCGACCTGCCGGTAGAAGGTGGCGTGGTAGTGCCCGAAGTTCTCGAAGTGCGCCAGGTCGCGCGGCCGCGTCCAGTTGTAGAGGGTGACCACCAGGCCCGGGCGTTCGGCGGTGCGGCCCACGCGCGAGGACGCCTGGATGTACTCGGCGGTGTTCTTGGGCTGGCCGACGACCATCATGAGGCCGAAACGGGAGACGTCGACCCCCACCTGGAGCATGGACGTGGCGATCACCGCGTCGACCGCTCCCGTGCCCTCGTTGCGCAGCCCGAGCTTCGAGAAGTCGATGCGCTGCTTGTGCTGGGCGGCCTCGCGCAGCTCGTCGGCGACCGCCTGCCGCCGCACGGTGGTGTCCATGGACTCGTCGAAGGACACCTCCAGCCGGGACAGCACCTCCGTGATGTCCGCGGAGGAGATGCGCGAGGTCAGCTCCTGGACGGACAGCATCTCCGTGCGGCGCAGGAGGCGGTTCGACAGGCCCTTGCGGGTGCCGTGGATGCGTACGCGGGTGGCGATGTCGTCGTCGAGGAAGCGCCGCATACCGGCGAGTTCCCGCGTGGCGTTGAAGTAGCCGACGAGCGTCATGTAGGGGTCGGCGGGCTTGCCGTGCCGGTCGAAGAGGGTCTGGCCGGCCAGGAAGAGGATCTCGGCGACCCTGATCTCGGCCTGCTTCATACGGACGCCGTGGGCGCAAATGCCCAGGTAGCGCCGCCCCGGCGCTACCTTCGACAGCTCGACCTGTTGGGAGAAGAAGGTGTCGCCGATGTCGATGACCTGGGGCGGGAAGATCGCCGACTTCCGGGCGAAGACGCCGCTGATCTGGTCCGCGGACCGCTTGGTCGTCGCCGTCGATGCCACGATCTTGGGGCCGACGCGGACGGTGGTGCCGTAGGCGTCCTGCGCCTGCCAGCCGCACAGCTCGTCGACGGCCGCCTCGAAGAGGCCGACGGTGGTGCCCAGCGCGCCCGAGATCAGGTGGAGTTCGTCCTGGATGATCAGGTCCGGCGGGCGCAGCCGCGTCACCGGCTCGCTCTTCACGGCCGGGTGCTTGCCCTTGGCCTGGTGCTTGTCCCCGCACTTGGTACGGGTGTCGAGGTCCGCGTGCCGGTAGCCGTGTCTGGGGCAGAGGTCGGAGACCCGCCCGAACAGCATGCCGGCCTGACCGCGCCAGGGCAGCTGCGCCAGCTTGTCGACGGTGGCGATCAGCAGGCTGGGGGCCAGCCGGTAGATCTCCTCGTCCACCGTCAGGATGGGCAGCCCCTCACCGGGTGAGCGGCGCTGCGAGAACGGGCAGGCCTGCTTGCCCTCGCCGTTGGGGCAGTAGAGCAGGATGCGGCGCAGGTCGTCGTCTGCGTGCAGGTCGCGCTGGGCACTCAGTGCGGAGCCGCACCAGGGGCAGGCCAGCGTCTGGAGCACCTTGGCGCCCTTGCCGTCCCCGTTGTCCTTGGCCTCCGCGATCTGCTTCTGGGCCTCGTCGAAACTGTTCGGGGAGACCGCGCCGCCCACCCAGAGGCCGATCCGGAAGGGGGTGGTCCCCCAGCGGACGTCGCCGCCGTCGTAGGCCTCGCGGCGCAGCACTTCGGCGGCGCAGATCAGCGCCGCCGCCCGCTGGAACTGCTGGGCGGTGAGCAGCCGCAGGGTGTACCGCATCAGCACGGCGACTCCTGCCTCGCCGCTGCGGGCGTCCTCCCCCGTGCCGATCGTCCCCTGGAGGCGGCGGATGGCGAAGGTGAAGGCTGCGAGCCCGAGGTAGGCCTCGGTCTTGCCGCCGCCGGTCGGGAAGAACAGCAGGTCGACGATGCCGTCCGGACCGGCCTCGCGCTCCTTCAGCGTCGGGTCGGCGAGCGCCCGGAGGTTGAGGAGGACGAAGGCCAGCTGGAACGGGCGCCACGAGGCGGATTCCGCCTTCTTCTTGGCGCCGATGCGCTCCTTCGCCTCCTCGAAGGTGAGGCCCTCCCGCTCCCGCAGGGCGGCGATGGTGGTGTGGCGTCGCTGGAGGGCCATCGCCCGGTTGGCGAAGCGGAACGCTTCCAGCACCTCGGGGCGTTCGGGGTCCGCGAGGGCGTCCACGCCGAGGGTGATCCGGACGGCGACGTCCCGGGCCCGGGACACCGCGTCGAGGGCGCTGGTGCGCAGCGCCCCGGTCAGCTGCTCCGCCTGCGCCTCGCGCTCGTCGAGCCAGGCGCTGTAGCCGTTGGCGAGCGGAGCCAGGGCCTCGCTCAGCGCGGCCGGGGGCAGCACGGCGAGTTCGTCCATGGACAGCTCGATGCCGTCCAGGTGCTGCGCGTCGGCCCCGGTCGGGGCGATCGTGGCCGGCACGTCGTGGACCGGCAGCCAGGTGGTCGTGAGGGCGTGGGCGCGGCGCTCGCCCTTGTCGATGGCGACCGCCACGGCCACGTTGCGGCCGGCCGCGTGCTTCAGGTGGTTGCGGTAGAGCAGCGTCAGGTGCTGCTCCTCCAAGTCGGCCGCGCCCAGGCCGTCCTGGGCGGCCTCCTCGGCCTCGTCCAGCGGGTCGGAGATCGGCAGGAAGACCGGCGCCCCGCCGTCGGCCGCGGTGACGTGCAGCTCGGCCTGGAACAGCCAGGCCGCGTCCTTGGCCTGCTGGGGTTCGTCCTGCGCGTTGACGAGCGACAGCTCGACGACGCGGCTCGGTCCCGCGGCACCCGATCGGTTGCGTACCTCCGCGACCAGCCGCACGCCGGGGGCGTCCTCCTGATCGGCGGTGAGCGGCAGGACCTGGCGGGGCGCTCCGTCGACCGGGACGGTGACGAGCTTCTCCACCTGCTCCCGGGTCCAGGTGGACCGCGCGACGCCTTCGTCGTTCAGGACCTGCGAGCGGTGGTACTGCCCCCACCGCACCCGTACGGTCACCGCCGCCGCGTCGTCCGTCGCCGGGAGGGCGAACATCAGGCCCATCGACGAGGCCCACATGCGCCCCGCGTTCTGGGCGGTGAGCCGCTCCGGGAGTCCCTGGTCGGTGCCGTCGCCCTCCCCGTCGGAGTCGTCGAGGAGCTGCTCGTCGGCAGCGGCGAGGGTGGTGCTCAGGGCCCGCTTCGGGCCGATCCGCCCGACGAGGTACCGGTCGCGGGGGCCGGCCGCCCGGTGGTCGAACTCCTCGTCCGGGCCGTCCCACGGGCCCAGCAGGTCCCGGCTGATGAGCTCGCCCAGGTCGTCCCGGATCTCGTACGAGGACGCCGGGACGAAGTCCTGCGTCACCTCGCGGACCCGCTGGAGGAGGTCCTCCTCCAGGGAGCCGCTCCCGCTCCCCGCCCCTTCGGCGGTCTTGCCCGTCGCCATCAGTGCATCCCTCTTCCGTCCCTCGCGCGGTGCCCTCGCGGGCCCCTCCCCACAGCGCGGCCGACGCCGCCCGGACCGTGCCAGCCGGTCACGGTTGCGATGCTATCGAGCACCGCCGGCATCAGAAGGCCGGTACCGCCCCTGACAAGGCCCGTTCGAGCAGTTCGGCGATGTCCTTGTCCCCGCGCTCGGCCAGCCGCTCCAGCAGCGCACTGCCTTCCTGGCCGGGCTCCATGCCGATCCGCCGCGCGATCACCTCCACCGCCTCCGCCGGGGTCACCGCGGCCGTCCAGCCGGTGAGCCGGGCGGCGCCGCCGTCGGGACCGGGTCCGTCCGCCGGGGTGGGCAGCCTCAGCGCGCTGAGGTGGCCGTCGGTCACGTTGAGGAAGACCTGGTCGCCCGCGGTCGCCCCGATGTGCTCCAGCAGCGGCTTCACCGAGCCGAAGGTGGGCTGGGCGCGCCAGGTCAGGGAGGTCTCCCCCGCCTCGTGGCGCAGCGGGACCGGGTCCCGGTGCGGGGCTCCGCCGATATGGGCGGCCCAGCCGGCGGGCACCGGGAAGCCGGAGCCGCGCAGGTGGTCGGCGGTCAGTTCCACCCGGTACCACCAGCGTCCGTCGGCTCCGACGAAGCAGCGTCGCGTACCGGCGACGTCGTTGCGCGGCACGTACGGCGCGTCCTGTTCGCCGGGCTGGTCGGCGACACGGACCCAGCCGCGGCGGGTGCGGGCGAAGCCGGGTCCACCGAGGTTGGTGCGGACCGATGCCGCCGATACGTCGAAGCGGGCGCTGAGGGCCTCGGCGATGGCGTTCACCTCGGCTTCCCCTCCCGAGTTGGCGATCTCGCGGGCGATCATCTCCCGGATGCCGAGGTACTCCTCGCCGCCCCACGCGCGCAGTCCGTACAGGTTGCGGTCGACGCGGAGGAAGCGCTCGTCGGTCCAGATCTGGTTGCGCATGCTGTTGATGGCGCTGCCGTCGGCGAGCCGTTCGTGGATGTCCTCCATGGACATCGGCTCCCCGTGCAGGGCGAGCACGGCGGCGGCGCGGTCGTTGAGCGAACGCCCCCAGTACAGCAGCCGTCCGTCCCGCACCTGGAAGCGTCCGAGGTCGGCCGCCCAGTCGGCGAGCACCTCACCACGCACTCCGTACCGCTGCCCGAGGGCGACCGCCTCGTCCCAGGCCAACGGGATGTCCCCGCAGGCGGCGAGCAGGTCCTCCTGCATGACCGCCCGCAGGGCTGTGGCGTCGCCCTGCACGATCCAGGTCCCGACGAGCGTCCCGCCGGGCAGCAGCCGCGCCACGATGTCCCCGAGCGGCACGCCCACCGCCTCCACGGTGCGGGCGTGGTCCGGGTGCAGCGCGTGCACCTCGGCCACCTGGCCGACGGTGCCGAGCCGTTCGGCCACGGCGGCCAGGTGCCCGGCGAAGGCCCGGCCGTCCTCGTCGGCCACCATCCACTGCGTGAGCGAGTCGGCGACGGCGCGCTCCAACTGCCGGACCCGCTCCCGGCTGACGGAGAACCGCTCGCCCAGGTCCTGGAGCTTCACCGGCTCGTCGGTGAACATCCGCTGCCCGGCGATCACGAGCGCGCGCTCGTCCCAGCCGCCGACCAGGCGCGTCACCGCGGCGAACGGCTCGGCCATCAGCGCGGGGGCGGCCGACGGAACCGGATTGTCGACGCCGTCCGGCTCCTCGGCCTCCACGGCCGGTTCGTGGTCGTCGAAGGCCTCACGCGGCGCCGGAAGTTCCGCGTACTCGGGCTGCTCCCCGGCCGGCTCCTCGACGGCCTCGGGGACCGCCACCGGCACCGCCACCGGTTGCGGCACCGGCTCGTCCTCGGGCTGCTCCTCCAACCCCTGGAGCACGGCGAGCGCGGTACGCACCTCGGCCGGTGCGTCCGCCGGCAGCCACCGGGCGATCACGGACACGGCGTCCCGTACGCGTGCTCCCTCGCTCTCCTCCCGAGGTACGCCGCGCTGGTGCAGCCGGTCGAGGACCGAGCCGAACACCGCCGCGAGCACCCGGTCCCCGTCCACGACCCCGGGCCCGGCCTCCCGGGCGACCTGCGCCACCGTCTTGCCCGGCTCGACTCCCGGGCTCCCGAGCAGTCGCAGTATGGGAACCACGTCCCCGAGCTCCACGTGCGGCCACAGGGACCGCAGCGCCTGCGCCACCTGGTGGCTGAGCGCCTCGGCGCCGATGACGCGCTCGATCTCCATCAACGGTGTTGCGTGCCACCAGCCGAGCGGAAGCCGTACGTCTTCCAGCCGGGCGGCGAGGAGTTGCGGATCGGCGTAGCGGACGGCGGGCAGGAGGTCGGCGAGGGAGGTGGAGGCGTACGGCACGGGGGACGTCATGGTCGGGCGACACTCCAGAGACGGGGGCGGGCGGCCACGGTCGGTGACTGACTCGCTCGACGTTACGGGCCCCCACTGACAGTGACTTCATGATCACCGTTCTCCCCTGTCCTGACCAGGGCAAAGCCCGGATCCGGCAGGAGCGGGCGCCCGTACTCACGCGACGGACCGGTCCGGCGTGGGCCCGCAGTCCCCGCACCGGGCCTCAGGAACGTTGCTGCGGAAAGCGCGTTCGCAGCCGTCGCACGTGATGAGGGGCGCGGGCCGTGGACGCTGCGGCTTGGGCACAGAGGTGGGGAGGGGCGGCGGCAGGAGGGTGGTGAGCCGGTGCTCCAGGAAGCGGGGCGGGTGGTGGATGGGGATCGGTGCGGGAGGCAGGTTGGCGGTGAGGGTGCGGGTGATCTGCTCGGTGGTCGCATGCCGGGCGAGCCACTCCTCGACGGCGGGGCTCAGCCGCTGGACGTCCCGCACCGAGAGGATCAGGCGGGCGTCGACCATCCGCAGTCGGGCCAGGAGGTCCCGCCGCCGGTCCTGTGGGGGCGGGCGGGGCGGGCTCGGGGTCAGTGCAGGGCACAGTGGGTGGCTGCGGAACTGGCGCGGCTTCGGGAACTACGGCACAGCCGGGCTTGTCGTACGCAAGGGTGCGGGTCGCGAACCGGCCGCCGCCGAGCGGAATCCGCCGCCGCTCCAGATACCCGGCTTGCTCAAGCTCGTTGAGAGCGCGCCGGATGGTGATCTCGCCCTCGCGGAAGCGGAGGGTGAGGGCCTTGGCGGTCACGCTGACGCCGTCCGGAACGGACTGGATGTAGACGGCGAGCCCGATCGCAACGGCGGAGAGGTGCGCGTGCTGGGCCAGGTGGTTGCCGACGACCGTGAACCGGTCGGTGTGGCGGTGACGGAAGTGGATCACGCCGGCGCTGGGGGCGGCTGCGGGGATCGGATCCGCGGGGCGCGCGGGCGCGACCGCGTTAGACTGCGGATCAGCTATCGGGAAGCTCTACTCTTCCGGATCGGTCAGGCCCTCGTCAGGACTGCAATCCTGTCGGGGGCCGTCTGCGTGTATGGGGTTGCTGCGGCCGACCGTACCCCACCGGTCAGGGTGCGCGTCGCGCCCTTCACCCGATCGTGTGGCGAGCGGAGTTGGGCCCCGGGTTTGGTTGGGTGGGCTCTCTCCCGTTCCTTTGAAGGGCGCCGCGCCGCACCGGGGTCCAGGATTCCGCGCCCCGGCAGCAGCCCGCCCTACGCCTCTCGGACGTGCCGCACGAAGGCACTCCAGGCCACGTCCCCGACGAGGATCACCGGCCCGGCGGGGATCTTGCTGTCCCGGACGGGGACGACGCCGGGGATGTGGTCAGCAACCTCCAGGCAGTCGCCGCCTTCTTCGTTGCTGTACGTGCTCTTGCGCCACCTGGCTTTGCTCAGCTCACTTCGAGTGGTGCGCATGCTCGGTACTCCTCCAGGAAGTCATGGACGACGGCTAGTGACTTGTCCGGCGGCAAAGCACTGGCCTGCAACAAATCGTAGGCAAGGGCATATTCAGCGACTTCACCCGCGTCCTTCAGGAGTTCTCCACTGCGGACGCCCTCGATGTAGACCACATCCGGTCCGCGCCTGAAGCTCATGATCGTCAGCGACCCCGACAGCATGGGGTGGCTACCTGCTGCGGCGAACGGCAGAACCTGCAAGACCACATGCGGCGTCTGGGCCCAGGCGACCAGGCGGTCCAGCTGCTCGGCCATCACCAGCGGGCCCCCAATCGGCCGCCGTAGAACCGCTTCGTCCAGGATGCACCAGAGCAACGGCGGGCTGTCGCCGTGGAGGACCGACTGCCGCGCCAGCCGCGCGTGCACTCGCTCTTCAATCCGCACGTCGGACTCGCGGGGATCACCGATGCGCATCTGTGCCCGCGCGTACGCCTCCGTCTGCAACAGACCCGGCACGACCTGCGACAGGAACTTCAGCATCTTGACGGCCTTGGGCTCAAGGTCCATGAATCTGCGCGCATACTGCGGATGCGGCATCGGCTTGACGTGACTCCACAAGTCGACGAGGTCGCCATCTGCGGCAAGCAACTCATCCAGGCGGCGGTTGACGTCCTCCGGAGGCACCTCGTTGCCCAGCTCGAACTGGGCGATCCGACTGTGAGCGATCGGGATCTTGTCGCCCAACTGTCGCTGCGTGAGGCCGGCGCGGATGCGGAGCTTGCGCAGCTTCGCACCGTAGAGCGCGGCGAGGGAGGCGCTCGGGTCGAGTTCCTTTGGTGCGGGCACTGGCGACTCCCGTTTTCGTTCCGTTGCTCCGAAAACCGTTACCCCTGGTGAGCGTAGCGCTACGCCTCCATGCTCATCGCTGAAAGACAGTGATCGGCAAGGAGGCAAGCAGACATGGACGCGGGCAAGAGCGGGCGCTCGGCGGAGAAGACGCGGGAGGCGGAGGCGGCACGGGACGAGTTGCGCGAGGCGCTGGCGGGGGTGGACGTGGTACTGCCGTCGCTCGGGGTCGATCTGGTGTCCCTGACGAGCGACTACCTGTCGCCTCTGGTGGAACTCGGGTGCTGCCGGGCTGATGTGGCGTGGAAGTTGGCGGCGGCTCTGAGGAAGAGCGTCCAGTGACCGAGGAGTCAGCGGCGCCCGAGCCGGAGGAGCAGACCGACTCGTCCGAAATCGCGGCTGTTGGTGTCGCCTGCCATGAGGCGCTCCTGGCCAAGGTCCGTGAGGCCAACAAGCGAAGCCTTGCGCCTCGGCGTTAGGAGGTCCGGACATGCAGCGCGTGATGCAGACCCTGGAGGTCATGCCCGACGGGGTGCGCCGAGGCGATGTGATCACCGTGGGCGGTATCCCGCACCGGGTGCGGGATGTACGGGAGTTGCGGGGGCGGCGGAAACGGTTGGAGTTCGAGGACGGGAACGTCTTCGTTCTGGGCCCGTGGGTCGCGGTCAAGGTGGCCCGCGACCGGAACGCCGACGGGGGACCGGCACGCCACTGGCGCTGACCGACCCACCGCTCCCCCGCCGCCGTTCTCAGAACAGGCTCGGCGGCTCCTCTTCCGGAGGCTTCGACTTCCGCTGAGCAGGGGCCGCCTTCTTCTTGGCGCTCTTCTTGTCGTGCAGACCAGCGGCGACTTCGGCCGCGTAGCGCCGCTGGTTCTCTTCGAGCAGCCGATCAAGAATCTCCTGCCGCACGACCGGCCCGACGGTGTAGCGGGGCCCCTGCCGGGTGTCATGGAACCCGTGGTCGAGCGCGCCGGGCTGGCTCAGGAGATCGTCCCAACCGTAGGCACGGGCAACCTCATCATCGATGGCGCGATGAATCTCGCGGAGTTCAACGATGTCCTCCTCCGCACACTTCTCATCGTGGACGAGGTTGTATGTTGCTGTCAGGCCAATCCCGCGGGTCAACATGCGTTCACCTCTGTAGGAATCGAGGTGGTTGCCAAGCCCGCGGAGGTCATCCGTCATTTCAGGACGCGGCAGAGTCTCCAAAATATCTGAGGGCGTATAGCGCAGGTCACCCTTCATCGTCGATGCCCAGGTCGTCGCCCACCAGTAGTGCTGGGCACTACTGAGCCAGGCCAGCATGGCCGCGTCATCAGAAGCAAAAATGACGGTCGCCTCACTGGGAACCTGACCGGTTGCAACCCTGGCCGGCATCACCGACTTACTATGCCTCGTAATGATAATTATCCGATCAAGGCCGGAGATTGCCTCAAAGAGGGCTGGCCTCGATCGCAGAAAACGCCACCAAAATTTCCGCCCTGTGAGATCGTTCCGCTTCTCGCGATCGGGGCGGACATACTTAAGAACATGAGCAAAGGGGGCCAGATATGACCGCGCATCCTCTTCGGATCGCTCACGGAAATCGATTACCCAACGCTCACTCGATAGGTCAGGCTTCCCGTTGAGGTCTTCGCCAGCCAGATAGGGTAGTACGACATCCCGATTCCGCCCGTCCATGCGGATCATTTCGTCAGCTTCGCTTTTTGTTAGGATGAACCCGGTTCCGGCAAGCTTCACTCCCTCGTAGCAGATCTTCGAGTTCCCGATCAGCTGACCAGCTCCACCTTGAATACGTGACGCTTCATCAAGAGTGGAGGCAATGCCGCGGACAGGCTTACCGTCCAACGTCCTGCGGGCATCGGGTCCTACTGACGCAACAGACAGCCAGACCACGCAATACACGAGCGCTGCGGAACGGGAGGGCCACGGCTCTCCGCTCACTGCGTGCTGAATCTCCACCCCTCGCTCAAGGAGCTGATCCAGCGCTACTTCGCGAGTATCCCCTTGTGAGAGTGAGTTTGTTGCCACGAAACCGATTCGACACTCAGCATTACCGATTTCATGAGCCCTCAATACAAAATAGCCGACCAGGTCGCACCGGTTGGCAACACGCCGTGCCACATATTGTCCGATGAATTTTTGATAGACCGAGCCGGAGGCGCCACTAATCATCGTTCCGCCCAAGAACGGCGGATTGCCCACCACGGCGTCGAACCCACCCCGCTCTTCCCAGACCTCCGGGAACACCAGCGGCAAATGCACCGGCTCGCGCTCAAATGCGGCCGCCGGCTTGCCGGTGGCCAGCCACCCCCGCGCCAGCGTTTCCGCGCGCCGGAGCTCGGCAGCCGCCAACTCCTCGTCATCTACTACGTCGGACACCGCGTGCGCCGCCGTCACCGCCGCGAACGACAGCTGGTCCTGGTCCTTCTCCGCCCGGCCCGCGCCAGCCAGCGCCGCGCCCACCACCAAATCCGCGAAGACGCTCGCCTGGCGGGTCTTCTCCCGCACCGACGCAAGCATGGCGCGCTTCCGCTCCAGCTCTTCCAAGCCCGTGCCCGGGATGCCGGACAGCTTGCGGCGCTCCTCCGCTACCTCCGCGATGACCCGCCGCACACCACCCGTGAAGTCGATGCCGTCGCCGTGAATGCGCCGACCCCGCACCGGATCCAGGTGCATGGCCTCCAGCTGCTCAACCGACGTGATGCCCAGCAGGGAGTCGCCCGCCACAAGCCTGTCGTCCAGGAACGTGAACGGACGGTCCCGGTCCATCGACACCAGCCACAGGGACAGCTTCGCCATCTCCACGGCCATCGGGTTGATGTCCACGCCGTACAGGCAGTGCTCGATGATCTGCCGACGCGCCTCCACCATCACCGGCTCGGCCTCGGCCTCCACCGCCGACGCGGACAACGAGTCCGCCGCCTCCAGGTAGGCCAGGGCCCGCGCATCGCCCTCGCGGCTCCACGCCTCCACCAGCGCGCCCGCCAGGTAGCGGCAGGCCGCCACCAGGAACGCCGCCGAGCCCATCGCGATGTCCGCGACCTTCAGCTTCAGAATGTCCGTCGAGGACTTGGGCCGCCACTGGGTCCGGTCCGCCGTCTGAAGCGGGCCGTACTCGTAGACCAGCGGCTCCAGCGCGCCGTCCGCGACCTGCTGCGCAAGGGACTTCGGGGTGTAGTGCGTACCGGTGTTCTTCCGGAGCGAGGACTCCGTCACGTACAGCCCGCCCGCGCCGATCACCACCGGCAAGTCCCGCAGGTCGCGCCGGATAAGTCGGTAGAACGGCAGCAGCCGCTCCGTCAGTTCGGCGTCGCTGCCCGTCGCGGCCAGCAGCTTGCTCCGCGCCGCCGCCCGGTCCACATCCGACAGCGGCTCCAGCAGCTTCGTCACCTTGGCCGGGCTGCCCAGCCCCGTCGCCTTGTTGTACTCCTCGGCCAGAGCCGCCCCCAGCCGCTCGCCCTCCGTACGGGCCAGCGCCTCCAGCCGGGTCAGCAGTACCTCCGCCTCCATGCCCGCCTTGCCAACGAGTCCGACGATGGTGTCCTCGGCGCGGCGGCCCCGGTACGAGAGGAGGCCCTCGTACACGTAGCCGATCTGCTCGACGTCCAGCGTGCGGAAGGTCAGCCGGCGCCGTTCCCGCTTCTTGCCCGTGCCGATCCAGACGTGCTGCACCGACTGGAGCATGTGCAGGACGGTCCGGTCGTCGATGGGCAGCGGGTCCGTCGGGTCACCGTCCGCCGTGCCGCGACCCTCCAGCCACGGGAAGGAGTTCGGGTCGAAGATCGAGCCGTCGTACGCGTGCATCCGCAGCGCCGGATGGTCCACTCCCCCGTACACCGCGTTGAACAGCGCGATGAGCCGGTGCCAGCCCACCCCCGTCTGTTCCAGGTCGTCCTCGGTGGTCTCCCGCGCCCGGTCCTCCAGCTCCTGGCACAGCCGACCGGCCGAATACGCCTGGACGTACAGCTCGTTGTCGCTCGGCAGCAGCCCGCGTTCCTCCGCGAAGAGCAGGAAGACCACCCGCATCATGACGGCGACGGCGCCCCGGTAGACGTCCTGGGCTGGTACGTCGGCCAGACCCTTGCCACCCCGCGCGCGCTCGGTGACGTCGGCGCGGCCGATGGCCTCCACCAGCAGTTCCACCGCCTGGCGGACCTGCACGCCAAGGGCGTCGGTGACGTCCTCCTGGCTGTCCAGGGACTCCTTCAGCAGCGGCAGCAGCATCTCCGCGTCCTCGACGGCGAAGAAGCGGCGCCGGCTCAGCAGCGAAAGGAAGGCGCGTACGACGACCCGTTCGACCGGCTCGGTCCAGGCGACCGTGTCGAAGAGCGCCGACGTCGTGACGCCACCGCGCGGAGCCCACACCAGGGTCCACCAGCGGCCGTCCGTCACCAGGCCGAGCTCCACGCCGTGGTGGCGGCACAGGTGCGCCATGCGGTCGACCGGGGTCGCCGCCCAGGCCGATCCCGGAATGCGCTGGGCCGGGTGGCGGCCCGCGGGGACGGTCATGCCGAGGATGGCGCAGTCGGCGACGAGTCCGGCCGGGTCCTCGGCGGTGCTGCCCGGTTCGAGGAGGGCGAAGGTGGGGGCGATGCGCTCTTCGTGCTCGGGGACGTCCACGGCGAGTGCCTCGGAGAACTCCGTGCCCTCGCGCAGCGCGTCGCCCCAGCCCAGGAGTTCGTTCAGGACGAAGTCCGTCCAGGCCCCCTGCCCGGCCGCCGGATCCGACTGCCAGACGCCGTGCTCGTAGCGTAGCCGGGCTCGCAGCGGCTTGTCGATCGAGTCGAGCTGCGGCCAGGTCTTGAGCAGGACGGGCAGGGTCAGGAAGGGGCCGGACACGTCGACCAGGCTGAGCCAGTCCAGGTGGTCCTGCCGGCCGTCGGGGGCGGGGGCTCCGCTCCAGGTCTTGCCGCGGCCCGTGTTCGTACGGTGGGTGGTGCTCACTTCACGGCCTCCCGGCGGGGAACGACGAAGACGACGGCGACGGGGAACAGCAGGGCCTTGGGCCGCTCGTACCGGGCGGCGATGGCGGCGAGCTCGCGCTGCTTCTCGCTCTCCAGCGCGTCCCGGCGCTGTTCCCAGTTCTCCCGGTCGCGGCGCTGCTGTTCGACCTCGTCGAAGGCCAGCTCCAGCTGCCCTTCCTCCTCCTGCTCCGCGGGGTTGCCGATGGCCCGGCGCAGGGACTCGCGGAAGCGGTCGATCTGGGCGGTGATCCGCTCGGCCTCGACGCGGCGGCGGGTCTCCAGACGGGTCTCCAGCGCGGTCTGGCGGTTGCGGGCCCGCCATTCCAGGGCCGAGACAAGACCCTCGCTCACGTGCGGCCAGGCATCCGCGAGCTTGCCGCGCAGGACCGGGGCGGCCTGGGTGGCGTGGTCGGCGAAGGCATCGTCGAGGATGTCGCGGACCGTGGTGGTCTTCTCCAGGCGGCTGAAGCGGGGCTGGCCCGCATCCTCGGCCTCGCGGAGCCAGCCGCCCGCCTGGAGGATCTCCTCGTGCAGGCGTACGCCGTCGGCGCCGACGAGGACGAACCGGGCGAAGGCGCCGACGAGGGTCGTCTCCAGCTCCGGGTGGTCGCTGATCACTGCGCTGACGCGGGCGAGGTCGATCTGGTCCTTGTTCCACACAGCGGCGCGCAGCAGCCGGGTGGACATGGCGACGAGGGGGTGCCCGAGGTGGGCGAGGACGACGTCGTCGCGGTCCTTGCCATGGCTGTCCTTGAGCTTGGCCGCCTCGAAGGTGACCGGGCGCCGGATCTCGGGGCGCAGCTTGTCGGCGAGGCCGTGGGAGGCCCGCTCCCAGGAACCGGTGAGGGTGGGGACCTCGTAGAAGCCGTCGGCGCCGTCCTTTTCGTCGAGGACGGGCCGGATGTCCTGCTGGCGGGCGAGCGGCAGCGCGGTGGAGACCACGCGGGCGATCCGTTCGGGGGTGATGCCGAGGGAGTCCACCGTGCCCGCGACCTGCTCGCTCAGGCGCTGGGCCTGGGCCTGGGCGTCGCGCTCGGCGGCGACGTTCCCGCCGCCCTTCCTGGCCTTGCGGCTGGCGTAGACCTCGGCGCGCTCCACGTCGAAGTCGGTGCCGAGGTCGCCGGTCATCCGGCGCTGCACGGCGTCGGCGAGGACGGCGTTGACCTTGCCGAGGTCCTCTTCCATGCGGGCGACCTTCACCGCCACCCGGGCCAGGAATTCGAGGTCGGCCTCGTAGGTGTCGGTGCTCTCCTCGTAGCCGCTGCCGACGAAGTGCACGACCTCGGGGGCGGTGAGCTGGCCGTAGCGGTCGATGCGGCCGATGCGCTGTTCGAGCTTGTTGGGGTTGAAGGGGATGTCGTAGTTGACCAGCCGGTGGCAGTGCCGCTGGAGGTCGATGCCCTCGCTGGCCGCGTCGGTGGCCAGCAGGATGCGTACCGGGTTCTCGGTGGGCTCGGCCTGGAAGGCCAGGCGGAGCTGCTCCCGGTCCTCGGCGTTCAGACCGCCGTGCAGGAGGGCGACGCGGTCGCCGCCGAGTCCGTGGTCGCGCAGCAGGTTCTGGAGCCAGATCTGGGTGTCGCGGTACTCGGTGAAGACGACGACGCGCTCGTTGAGCCAATGCCCGCCCTCGGCCAGGCAGTTGGCCTTCAGGTAGGTGATCAGTTCGCGGGCCTTGGAGTCGGCCTGCGCCTGGTGGCGCTGGGCCCAGTCGCGCATCTGCTCCAGCAGGGCCGACTCGTCGCCGTCGGTGCCGGGCTGGAGGGTGGTGGCGCGGGCGATGGCGTCGTCCTCGGCCTCGGCGAGGGGCTCGTCGTCGTAGTCCGCGTAGTCGTCGAAGAAGGTCTCCTGCCAGTCCTCGACCTCCTCGGCCGCCTGCTGCTTCTTGCTCCGCAGGGTCTCCAGGTAGACCTCGATGGTGCGGGCGAAGGCGTCGGGCGAGGAGAACAGCCGCTTCTTGAGCAGCAGGGTGACCAGGTCGGCCGCCTTGCGGCCGCCCTTGAAGCGGGTGCCGAGCTTGGCCCGGCGGAGCTGGGCATACTCCTTGAGCAGGGCGTGGATGCGGCGCTCGTCCTCGGTGTACTCGACGGGCAGCGACATGGTCGCGCGTTCCAGGAAGCGCCGCTTGCCGGTCTTCGGATCACGGATGTCGGTCTTGAGGCGGCGGACGACGGTGTCCTCGACGGCCACCGGGTCCGGCTCGACGCCGCGTGCGAAGCGCTGGTTGTCGATGATCTCCAGGAGGGCCGTGTACGACTGCTGGTAGCCGTTGTGCGGGGTCGCCGACAGGAATAGCCGGTGCTCGAAGTGCGGGGCGAGCCGGCGGATCAGCTTCGTCTGCTGGGAGTCGACGGGGTAGTACTGCTTGGGCGCGGAGGGCGCCACGTGGTGGGCCTCGTCGAGGATGAGCAGGTCGAAGGCGCGCTTGCCGGGGACGACCGCTTCGGCGTCCTGGGCGGGGAGCACCTCGGCGAGCAGCCGCTGGGCCTTCGGGCCGCGCAGCCAGGGCAGGCTCACGATGCACCGCGGGTGGATGTTGAAGGGGTTCGCGGCGCTGCCGTGGGTGCGCCGGACCGCGGCGGCCCGCTCGGAGTCGATGATCGTGAAGTCGAGGCCGAACTTCTCGGCCATCTCGTCACGCCACTTCACGGTGAGGCCGGCCGGACAGACGATCATGATCTTGTGGGCGCGGTTGCGGAGGATCAGCTCCAGTGCGACCAGGCCCGCCTCGATGGTCTTGCCGAGGCCGACGTCGTCCGCGAGGAGCAGGTTCACGCGGGGCGCGGCCACGGCCCGGGAGACGGGTTCGAGCTGGTACGGCTCGACAGCGACACCGGAACGGAAGGGCGCCTGGAGGGTACGCACGTCGGCCGAGGTGACAGCGGACCACCGGACGGCGTCCAGGAAGGCGGCCAGGCGCTCCGGCGGGTCGAAGCGCTCAGCAGTGACCTCGGGGAGGGAGCCGGCGAAGAGACGGCGGCGGCCGGGTTCGATCTCCCAGATGACGGAGAGGGTGTCGTTGTAGCGGCCGTCCTCGACGCTGTTGAGCGTGACGAGGGTGCCGGGCGCGCTGATCGCCGCGGAACCCGTGCCGTGATCGACGTCGGCCACGACCCAGCGCTGCCCGCGGACCTCGACGAGATCGCTGATCTCGGGTACGGCGGTGTGGTCCTGCGCGTCGGCGCGGCGGCGTACCGCCCGCTGCGCCACCCCCGCCAGGTCGGTGGTCGGCGTCGTCATCGGGTCTCCGCCCCTCCATACCGCCCCGTGAGGGCGATTTGCACGTCAATCACAGTCATTCAAACACGTACGAAAGCCCGCCAGACCACGCTCGTCGAACTTCGGTGCACCGGATGCGGCCGGGCCGTCACAGCACGTCGAAGGCGGTGATGCGAGTCAGCTCGTAGTAGGTGCCCCGGCGCGCGAGGTCGCCCTCGATCTTGAGCGTCCGGCCCTGCGCATGGGCATCGGTGGCACGGGTGTACTCGTCCTCCGCCAAGCTCACGTGGATCTGGCGCTTCGGGCCCACCTCGCCCTCGACTCCGAGCACGACCGCCTCCACGGTCACCTCGCCGGGGCCGTACTCCGCGGCACGTTTGAGCTTGGTCGAGCGGCCGATGACCGTCACTCCGGGCTCCGGCTCCTGCCGGCGCAGGTCCTGGGCCCCGTCGCGCAGGGCGTGCACCAGGCGTGGCGAGAAGGGCGCCACGGATTCCATGGGCGGCACCTGCCATCTCGGCGACCAGGCGAAGTCGATCGAGAAGGCGTGTGCTGTGCCCGCGCCCCGGTCGTCGTGCCCGCCGATGCCCGCGAGCGCCTCGCACAGGTCCGCGGAGACGCCCTGCCCCATGGCATCCGCGAAGGGGGCCGAGTCGTCGGCGTCCATCGCGTCCTCGGCTGCCGTGCGGGCCGCCGCCACGGCCCGGTACATCCTGCGCGAGACGCTCCGCGCGAAGGGTTCCGGGTCGTCTCCGAAGAGTGACGGCTGCAGGTCCCGTTCCGGCAGCGGCACCTGCACGCTCAGGATGTAGCTGCCCGGCACGGTGGGGCCGAATCGGGCGCTGTCCACGAAGTCGCGCGCGGCGCGCGGCTTCCGGCGCGGCTGGACGAGCCGCGGCTCGATGGTGTGGCAGGCCGCCGCCATCAGCAGGTCCCTGGCGCTGGTCACGGCGAGCACTCCCGCCGGTACGGGGATCGTGCCGGACGGTGTGCTCGGCATGGTCCTGATGTACTGCACGTCGAGACCGGTCGCCCGCAGGTCTTGGAGAACGGCGGTCGGCGGTCGGGCCTCCAGCTCGGCCAATGCTCCGACCAGATCCGCCATGCGGTCCGCGAAGTCCGCGAGGTCGGTGTCCATGGGGAGAAGCAGTCGCCGCGCCCGGCCGGCCCAGTCCCTCTCCCAGCGGCGGCTGTAGCGGACTCGGCCGGCTTCCTGCCAGCCCCTGCTGCGGAGGTAGTGCGCGACGTCATGCGGTCGCAGCCGCTCCAGCTCGTCCTCGGGTACGCCGATCGTGGTCATGGTGCGGGCACCTCCTCACACGCCCGGGCGAAGAACTCGTGCAGAGCGTCGACCGTGAGCAGATTGTCGCGCGGAACAGTGACAGTGACGCTCTCCCGGCCGGCTTGTGCGGGGACGTGATGCTCGAGCGAGACCCAGTACGCGCAGCGGCGCAGCACGAGGGCGTCCTCGTCCGTGCGGATGTAGTCCGCCGGGTCCTTCGGCACGAGCACGACGACCAGGTAGACGGGCACCTGCCGCTTGCCGCGAAGCCTCTTGAACTGCGACACCGACAGTGTGATCTTGAACCCGGTCACCCCGTCCAGGATGCTCTCCACCCGGTGCGTCTTCACCTGGAGGGCGATCTGGACATCGAGCTCGGGCTCCTCGTGGTCCCGGCCCAGGATCAGGTCCTTGCCGATGTCCGGATACGGGACAGCCACCTGGAATCCGGCCGCCGCGGCGATCGCGGCCACGAAGGTCTCTCCGTACCAGCCCTGGTGGTTGTTGTGCTCCATGCGCCCCCGTGCTCCGGTCGCAGGCCACCCGCCACGCACCCACGTCCGGAGTGACACCGATCACTGCCCGGGCAGGCTACCCGAGCAGTGATCTTCCGTTAAGGGCGGAATCCGGCCAGGTGGGGCACTCCGGCCGCCACCGGTCAGAACACCGCCGGGCCGTCGTCGATCGGACGGCGTGCTTCCGCCAAGGCGACTTCGTGGATGAACCACTCCAGTACGGACCGGATCTCCTCGGCGTGCGCGGCGAAGACCTCCAGCGGGAAGGAAGGGCGCAGGTCGAGCTTCGCCTCGGCGAGGTCGACGCCGTCGATGGCGTTGAACCGCTCCATCAGGGCGCGGCGCAGCGGCTCGTCGTCGAACGGCGGGCGCCGCTTGAGGTACTGGAAGACGACCTCCGCCGTCCCCGTCACCGGGTAGATGCCGATCGGCCACAGAGCCCGCGGGGCACCCGGCCCGCCGGCGTCCACGGTCGGGAAGCAACTGGTCTCGTTCGCCTTCCCGTAGACGTGGTGGCCGCCCTGCTCCTCCCAGAAGCGGAGTGCCGCCAGGACGCCTTCGACGACCTCCGGTGTCTGGTTGGCGCGCAGCAGGGCCTCGAAGCGGGTCCCGGCCTCGTCGGCACCGGCCTGCGGTGCGGCCGGCCCCGCCGGGGTCTCCTCCGGCAGCTCCCTGCCCACCAGGACCGCCAGGTCGGCGCTGCTCAGCCGGTGGGCCTTCGAGGCGCGGTCGTTCTCGTCGAAGGGCACGCCCTCGGCTGCCAGGACGTCCTTCGGGTCTCCGGAGTGCCGGTCGTCGGTCCACCGGAACCCGCCCGCGATCCGGCCGTCGGCGGTCAGCACGCGGTAGGCGCAGTGCAGTCCGGTCCTGGCCGCCATGTGGTTGCCGACCGCGATGGCGCTGGTGCCGATGAGGGCGGCGAGCTCACCGTACGATGTCCAGGTCCCGGCCGGCACGGCGAGCAGGATCTCCCTCAACTCCCGCCAGCCCGCCCACTCGTCGTCCGCCTGCACGGCCTCCTCCAGCGGTCCGGGCCACAGCCCCACGGCCCGGTCGGCCAGTTCGTCGGCCCTGGCGAGGATCTCCCGGCGGCCCCAGCGTGCCTGTGCGGCAATGTGCTGGTTCATCCGCAGCGCACTGGAGTCGAGCAGTTCCTGCTTCCGGTGGAAGGGGTGGTTGGAAAGGCGTGCGTTCTCACCCGAGAGAGTGAGGTTTCCCAGGGTGTGGACGAGCAGGTTGTGGATCTCCTGGGGGCTCTCGCCGTCCTCGGCCTCCTCGGCCAGCAGGTCGAACCACTGCTGGGCCGGGCTCTGGGGCAGGACGTGTTCGACGGTGAGCGGCGCCTTGTCGTAGTCGACGGGCTCGCTCGACCCGTAGCTCTCCTCCAGCCGGCGCAGGATCTGGAAACGCTGGTTGCTGCGGCCGGTCTTGTAGAAGGGGCGGGTGCGGACGGCTTCACGGACCGCTTCGTCGCCGGGCCATACGCGGGCGCCCGTGCGCGGGCGTGAAAGGAACCGGCGCACCGCCTCGGCCGGGGAGCCGTCCTTGTCCAGCTCCTTGGGGAGTTCCATGAACACCCGGTTGCTACCCGTCGTGGACAGGCCCGCGAACAGGCGCCGCACCATGTAGCTCTCCGCGAACCCGAGCGCCTCCGCAGCCTCCGAGGCCGTGGTCCTGTCCTCGTCCACGAGGTCGAGGAGGTGCAGGGCCAGCGGGTAGTGGGTCTGGCCGCCCCACTGCGACAGGCGCTCCAGTACCACCCGCAGCCCGGGGTCGGCTTCCCTCGCGGGCTCCAGGATCCGCATGAGGCGGTCGGCGCGCAGGGAGAACCGGGCGATCTCGGCCTCCAGCGCGGCCTCGTCCCCGCTCAGCGGCTCCAGACGCTTCTTCTGGTCCCGGTAGATCTCGCTCTGCCTGGCCCGGCTGTTCCCTCCGACGACGAGGTCCAGCCAGACCAGCAGCTCCAGATGGGCGGGGCCGAGCAGCTCCTGCATGGGGAGCCACCGCTTGCGGTAGACGTCCTCGCCCCTGCTCGGCAGGCACATGAAGAGGTAGTTGCGCAGCAGGTCGCTCTGGCTGAGCCCGACACCGGTGTTGTTGATGGACTCGAAGATGCGGTAGACGTTGTCGTCCTCGGCCGCAGTGATCGCGACGATCGACAGGCACTCCCCCAGCACGGACTCCACGGCGTCCACCCAGGTCTCACCACCGCTCTCGGCCCCGTCCGCCAGGGCGGCGACGAAGAAGCGGTAGGCGGCGCCCACGTTCCCGGCGCCGCCGGCCTTCGGGAGGCTGTCCACGCAGGCCGTGTAGGCCTCGCGGTCCGCCTGCGTCGGCAGCAGCCGGTAGCTGTCGTGGCCGTCCTGGTACGTGTTGACCAGGATGAGGTCGTTGATCCGGGCGGCCTTCTTCGCCGAGCCCCGGTCCCGGTGGTGGTCCCGCAGCGCCGTGAACGCGAGCATCAGGGTGGTCATCCGCTGCTGGCCGTCGACGACGAGCCAGCGCTGCATCCCGCCCGCGGCGACCCGCTCGGGCGCCAGCACGACCGAGCCGAGGAAGTGCCCCGAGCCGGGCCGCCCCTCCTGACGGTCCTCGACCAGCTCCTGCACGTCGTCCCACAGCTGCCGCAGCTCGTCGCGCTGCCAACTGTAGGTGCGCTGGTAGAGCGGTACCTGGAACTGCTGCTCCCCCTGCACCAGCTTGCTGAACGTGGTCTCCTGAGCGTGCACGCGCGTCCTCTCCCCAAATCCCCGGCGCCGGCTTGCCATTGTCGCCCCATACCGTACGGTGATCAGCCGAAACGTCGGATCACGCACGGCCCGGGGGCACACATGGCGACACTGGGAATCCACAAGGACTTCCTCCTGGAATTCGCCAAGCTGGAGAAGCCTATCCAGAAGCGGGTCCACGAGGTCTTCGACAAGTTCCGCGAGCACCGCCATGCCGGGCTCCACCTGGAAAAACTGGAGAACCCCCGGGACTCCCGGATCCGCACCATCCGCATCAGCAAGTTCATGCGCGGTGTCGTCCTCGCCCCGGACTCCGGAGACAGCTTCCTCCTCCTGAAGGTCATGGCGCACGACGACGCCATCGCCTGGGCCCTGAGCCACCGGGCGACGGTGAACTCCGCCACCCAGGGCATCGAACTCCGGGACGACATCGCCCTGGAGCGAGCCGCCGCCGACGTGCACCATGCGCCGACCGCAGTGGAAAGCCGGCTCTTCACCGACGTCGCGGACAAGGAACTCACGCGCCTCGGCATCGACCCCGACCTGCTCCCGCTCGTGCGCAACCTCAGCACCGAGGCTCATCTCGACGCGCTCCGCAAGATCCTTCCCGAGCAGCAGTACGACGTGCTCGCCGGTCTGGCCGCGGGGCTGACCCCGGAGGACGTCTGGCGCGAGGTCGTCGCCGTGCACGCCGAGCGCGCCGCCGCCGAAGCACTGCATGCGCCCGCCGAGGACGAACTCGCCGCCGCCATGGCCCGCTCGCAGGGGCGCATCGCCGTGCTGTCCGGCCCCGAGGAACTGCTGGACGTACTGACCCGGCCGTTCGACGCGTGGCGGATCTTCCTGCACCCCAGTCAGCGGCGCATCGCGTACCACCCCTCCTACAACGGGCCCGCCCGGGTGACAGGAGGTCCCGGCACCGGCAAGACCGTGGTCGCCCTGCACCGCGCTCTCCACCTGGCCCGGCAGTTGCCGGCCGATGCGCCCGACGAATCGGTGCTGCTGACGACCTTCACCAGGAACCTCGCAGCCGATCTGCACCACGGACTCGAACTGCTCATTCCGGACGAGGCGCTGCGCGCGAAGATCCGCGTCGTCAATGTCGATGCCCTCGCGAATCAGCTCGTACGCGAGGACCGGGGCAGCCCGTTGACCATTTTGACCAGCCAGAAGGAAATCAACTCCCGCTGGAACGGACTCGCCCGCCGACTCGGGCTCGACTACAGCGACGCCTTCCTCGACCAGGAGTGGCGACAGGTCGTCCTGGCCCAGGACCTGCGCTCGCCCGAGGCGTATCTCAAGGCATCGCGCAGCGGCCGGGGCACCGCGCTGAGTCCGCTGCGGCGCGCCCAGGTCTGGCGCGCCGTCGAGGCGTTCACACGGGAACTGCGCCAGGCCGGGGAGTGGACCTTCCTCCAGGTGTGCGCCGAGGCCGCACGGCTGCTGGAGCCGCGCACCGACCGCCCGTTCCGCCATGTGGTGATCGACGAGGCCCAGGACCTCCATCCGGCGCAGTGGCGCCTGCTGCGGGCAGCGGTCGCGCCCGGACCCGACGACCTGTTCATCGCCGGAGACACCCACCAGCGCATCTACGCCAACAAGGTGTCCCTGCGGAGCCTCGGTGTGAACGTGACAGGCAGGTCCCACCGGCTGCGCATCAACTACCGGACCACTCACGAGATCCTGCAGTGGTCGGCCTCCCTGCTCAGCGGGCAGAGCCTGGACGACATGGACGGCGGAACGGAGACCCTGGCCGGGTACCGGTCTGTACTGACCGGTGGGGAACCCGAGTTGAAGGAGTCTGCCGACAGGGCCGAAGAGATCGCGGACCTCGTGAAGCACATCGCCCAGTGGGTGGACGGCGGGGTGGTACCGAGCGAGATCGGGGTGGCCGTTCGCTACCTCCAGCTGGGCAAGGAAATCGCACACGCCCTCGAACAGGCAGATCTGCCCGTTCGCCTCCTCGGCACGGCTCAGGCGGCCGGCGACGGCGTCTCCATCGGAACCATGCACCGCATGAAGGGCCTGGAGTTCCGATTCGTCGCTGTCGCCGGCGTAAGCGACAGCGTCGTCCCTCTGACCTCAGCCCTGACCCCCGCAGAAGTGGACGCTCAGCAGCACCGGGAAGACATGCTTGGCGAATTGAGCCTCCTCTTCGTCGCCTGCACTCGCGCACGTGAGGTCCTGCGGGTCTCCTGGCACGGCGCACCGAGCCCGTTCCTCGCCTCCTGATGCGGCCCCCGGTGTGCGCCCGGGCATGAAAACCGCGTCGTTGACGGCGGCGTCCGCCGACTGTGGCCCGCAAGGTCGGGCAGGTCCGTCGGTCGAGCGGTGGCTCGTCGTGCGGCACGTGGTCGAGCAAGGCCCGGGCGTCCACCGGGAGGAGCTGCTCCGCGAGGTCGCACGCTTCTTCGCTTGGACAAGGCTGGGCCCTGATATCAGGGATGCGCTCACGAGCGACGTGGACGAGCTCGTCGCGAAGGGGGCGGTCCGTGAAGCGGACGGCTTCCTGATGCCCCTGGACGGTGTCCGAGGAGTCACCGATTGCGCCGCCCGGCGAGACTACCGTCGGGCGGCCAGGGCTGCATTGCATCGGCCTCGCCTGCGGCTCGAGGCTGCCGGCCGCCGAGCGGACCCCGGCCGGCCACCTCCTGGCCGACGAGGACGACGAGGTGGTCGCGGGATCGCTCGGGGTGGCATTGCCGAGCGGGCTTTCGCGCAGCCCTCGCCGCTCAGGGCTCCGTACCAGCAAACCCCAGGTCAGGCCTCGTCGCGGATCGGTTCCAGGATCGCCACGCACTCCACGTGGTGCGTCATCGGGAAGAGGTCGAAGGCGCGGAGGGTGCGGGGCTTGTAGCCGGCTTCGCGGAAGTAGGCGAGGTCGCGGGCGAGGGCGGCCGGGTCGCAGGCCACGTAGGCGATGCGGCGGGCGCCGAGGCCGGCGAGGTGGCGGACGGTCTGCTTGCCGGCGCCGGCGCGGGGCGGGTCCAGGACGATCAGGTCGCATTCGGTGATGCGGGTCCGCGGCAGGATCTGCTCGACCTTGCCCTGTTCGATGCGGACGCGCGGGAAGTCGGCGAGGTTGTGGCGGGCGTCCTCGACGGCGCGCTTGCCGGCCTCGATGCCGAGGACGGCGCCCGTCTCGCCGAGGCGCTCGGCGAGGGCCCCGGCGAAGATGCCGACGCCGCAGTAGAGGTCGAGGGCCATCTCGCCCTTGCGGGGCATGAGGCCCTGCATGACGGCGCGGATCAGGGTGTCGGCGGCCTGGGGGTGGACCTGCCAGAAGCCGCCCATGCCGACGCGGTAGGTCCGGCCGTCGGCGCGCTCGCGGACGAAGGGGCGGCCGTGGACGCGGTGCACGCCGCCGTCCTTCTCCTCCACGCGCAGGACGGAGACGGGCTTGTCGAGCTCGACCAGGGGCAGCCGGCCGCCGGGGCCGGGGGTGAGGACGACCTGGCGGTCGCCGGAGCCGGTGGCGGCGATGGCCTCGACGGTGGCCATCTGAGGCCATTCGCGCTTCTCGATGCCGAGTTCGGTGACGCCGGGCGAGGCGATCATGCAGTGGTCCACGGGCTCGACCTCGTGGGAGCGGTGGCGGCGCAGGCCGGCGCGGCCCTCCTCGTCCACGGCGTACTGGACGCGGGTGCGCCACTGCGGGACCTGGCCGGCGGGCAGCTTGTCGCCCTCGGCGGGGATGACGGTGCCGTCCCAGCCGGCTTCCTCGGGGGTGAGACCGGCGAGGCGGCGGAGCTGTTCGGTGAGGACCTCGCCCTTGAGGCGGCGCTGGGCGCCGGGCTTGGCGTGCTGCCAGTCGCAGCCGCCGCAGCGGCCGGGGCCGGCGAAGGGGCAGGGGGCCTCGACGCGGTCCTTGGAGGCGTCGATGACGGTGACGGCGTCGGCGCGCAGGAAGCGGGAGTCGCTCTCGCCCTCGGTGACGCGGGCGAGGACCTTCTCGCCGGGGAGGGCGTGGCGGACGAAGAGGACCCGGCCGTCGGCGGTGCGGGCGATGCAGTGGCCGCCGTGGGCAACGGGGCCGACCTCGACCTCGTACTCCTCCCCGACCAGGGACTGCTTCTCGTTCTGCGTGGCCATGGCGGGGGGACTCCAGAGGGTGAGGGAGGGTGGTACGGGGCGCGGAGAGCGGGCCCGAAGCCGGACGGAACAGACGGACGGACGGACGGACGGAACAGACGGCCGGACGGACGGCCGGGTCACCGGCGAACGGATTCCCGGGTCACCGGCGAACAGATTCCCGGACCACCGGATCCCCGACCACCGGATCCCCGACGAACGGTTCGTCGGAGCCCGGACGGGCGGACGCCGAGCCGAAGGGCCGGTAAGCCGAAAAGCCGGAAAGCCGGAAGGCCGGGCAGCCGACCCACCAGTCTACGTGGGTCGGGCCCGGCCTTTCGCCATCCGTGCGGGCGCCGCGGGGCGGGGCGGCGGTCAGCCCTTGGAGCTGGGCTCCTTGGTGCGGGTGTCGACGGGGCCGCGGCGGACGGCGCCGGGGGCGTTCCAGTCCTGGCGGCGCTTGGCCCGCTTCTTGGCCAGCTCGGAGGATTCGAGCTGGTAGGGCACCGAGGTGACCATGACGCCGGGGGTGAAGAGCAGGCGGCCCTTCAGGCGCAGGGCGCTCTGGTTGTGGAGGAGGTGTTCGTACCAGCGTCCGACGACGTACTCGGGGATGTAGACGCTGACGGCGTCGCGCGGGTTCTCGCTGCGCAGGCCCTTGACGTATTCGACGACCGGGCGGGTGATCTCGCGGTACGGGGAGTCGAGGATCTTGAGCGGGACGTTGATGCCGCGGCGTTCCCATTCGGCCTTGAGGGCCTTGGTCTCGGCGGGGTCGACGCTGATGCTGAGCGCTTCGAGGATGTCGGAGCGGGTGAGCTTGGCGAAGGCCAGGGCGCGCAGGGTGGGCTTGTGGACCTTGGAGACCAGGACGATGGAGTGGACCCGGGAGGGGCGCACGCTGTCGTCGCTGGGGCCTTCGGCTGCGGCGATCTCGGCGGCGACCCGGTCGTAGTGCTTCCGGATGGCGGTCATGGTGCCGTAGAAGATCACCATGCCGAGGAGGGCGACCCAGGCGCCGTGGGTGAACTTGGTGGCGAGGACGACGACCAGGACGAGGCCGGTGAAGCAGGCGCCGAAGGTGTTGATCGCGCGGGAGCGGATCATGTGGCGGCGCTTGCCGGGGTCGCGTTCGGTCGTCAGGTGCCGGTTCCAGTGCCGGATCATGCCGATCTGGCTGAGGGTGAAGGAGACGAACACGCCGACGATGTAGAGCTGGATCAGCTTGGTGGAGTCGGCGTCGTAGATCCACACCAGGAGTATCGCGGCGCCCGCGAGGAGGACGATGCCGTTGGAGAAGGCGAGGCGGTCGCCGCGGGTGTGGAGCTGGCGCGGCAGGTAGCGGTCCTGGGCGAGGATCGAGCCGAGGAGCGGGAAGCCGTTGTAGGCGGTGTTGGCGGCCAGGAAGAGGACCAGGGCGGTGGCGGTGGCCAGCAGGATGAAGAGGAAGCTGCCGTTGCCGAAGACCGCCTCGGCGACCTGGGAGATCACGGGGTGCTGGACGTAGCCCGCGCCGACGGGGGCGCCGTCGACGTAGAGGTCCTTCGCCGGGAACTCGGCCATCTTGACGTTGGTGGCCATGGCGAGGCCGATGATCCCGCAGAACATGGTGACGGCGAGGCCGCCCATGAGGGCGAGGGTGGTCGCGGCGTTCTTGCTCTTGGGCTTGCGGAAGGCGGGGACGCCGTTGCTGATGGCCTCGACGCCGGTGAGGGCGGCGCAGCCGGAGGAGAAGGCGCGCAGGAGCAGGAAGACCAGGGCGAATCCGGCGATGCCCTCGTGTTCGGGCTTGATCTCGTAATCGGCGGTGGGGGCCTTCATGGTCTCGTCGAGGACGATGCCCTTCCAGGCACCCCAGGCGATCATGATGAAGACGCCCGCGACGAACACATAGGTGGGAATCGCGAAGAGTTTTCCGGATTCCTTCACACCGCGCAGATTCATCAGCGTCAGCAGAAGGATCATGGCGATCGCGCAGAGCACCTTGTGTTCGACCACGAAGTCCACGGCGGAGCCGAGGTTCTCCACTCCGGAGGAGATGGAGACGGCGACGGTGAGGACGTAGTCGACGAGGAGGGCGCTGGCGACGGTCAGGCCGGCCTTGGGCCCGAGGTTGGTGTTGGCGACCTCGTAGTCGCCGCCGCCGCTCGGGTAGGCGTGCACGTTCTGCCGGTACGAGGCCACCACGGTGAACATCAGCACCACGACCGCGACGGCGATCCAGGGGCTGAAGTGGTAGGCCGAGACGCCCGCGATGGAAAGTACGAGGAGCACTTCGCCGGGGGCGTATGCCACGGAGGAGAGCGG
Source organism: Streptomyces sp. NPDC097619 (assembly GCF_040302735.1). Lineage (NCBI taxonomy): Bacteria > Bacillati > Actinomycetota > Actinomycetes > Kitasatosporales > Streptomycetaceae > Streptomyces > Streptomyces sp. NPDC097619. Next base: position 60,535 of record NZ_JBEOSD010000028.1, read on the forward strand.
GTCGGACGCGAAGACGGGAAGGGCGATCCGCTTCGGGAGGAGTGTTTCTCCCAGGCGGTCGCTGCGCAGCGCCCGGCCGATGAGGATCCGTTTGGGCACGTCGGTCAGTTTGGACACGCAGAGGATGGTAAGCGTTCGAAATCGGCCCTGACCAACCACCACCCCCGGCCCGGGTCAAAAGCGCACCGGGAGCGTTCAAGAGGTCACACTGGTGACCGGCCGTGTGTAGCTTGGGCCATGGTCTGAGACCCTGTGATCCCGGAACATCACACGGGGCAGAAGTGCAGAAGTACTGACAGCCGGAAGGACGGCCGTGCACATCGTCATTATGGGATGCGGCAGAGTGGGCTCCGCTCTCGCGCAGACCTTGGAGCAGCAGGGGCATACGGTCGCGGTGGTCGACCAGGACCCCACCGCGTTCCGCCGGCTCGGATCCGGCTTCGGCGGTCGCCGCGTCACCGGGGTCGGCTTCGACCAGGACACCCTGCGCGAGGCCGGCATCGAGGAGGCGGGAGCCTTCGCCGCGGTCAGCAGCGGTGACAATTCCAACATCATCGCGGCCCGGGTGGCCCGCGAGATGTTCGGGGTGGAGAACGTCGCGGCGCGGATCTACGACCCGAAGCGGGCCGAGGTCTACCAGCGGCTGGGCATCCCGACCGTGGCGACGGTGCGGTGGACCGCCGACCAGATGCTGCGCCGGCTGCTGCCCTCCGGTTCGGAGCCGCTGTGGCGGGATCCGAGCGGCGGGGTTCAGCTGGCGGAGGTGCACACCTCCCCGGCGTGGATCGGCCACAAGGTGAGCCGGATCCAGGACGAGACCGGGGTTCGGGTGGCGTTCCTCACCCGCCTCGGCGAGGCCGTCGTGCCCACCTCGCAGACGGTGCTGCAGGAGGGCGACCTCGTGCACGTGATGATGCGGACGGACGAGGTCGACAAGGTGGAGGCGGCGTTCGCCGACGGGCCCGAGGAGGCACACGCATGAGGGTCGCGATCGCCGGGGCCGGTGCCGTGGGTCGTTCCATCGCGGGCGAGCTGTTGGAGAACGGCCACGAGGTGCTGCTCGTGGACAAGGCGCCGACCGCCATCTCGGTGGAGCGGGTGCCGCAGGCCGAGTGGCTGCTGGCCGACGCCTGTGAGATCACCTCGCTGGACGAGGCGGCCCTCCAGCGGTGCAACGTGGTCATCGCGGCCACCGGTGACGACAAGGTGAACCTGGTCGTCTCGCTGCTGGCGAAGACCGAGTACGGGGTGCCGCGGGTGGTGGCCCGGGTCAACAACCCGAAGAACGAGTGGCTCTTCAACGAGTCCTGGGGCGTGGACGTGGCCGTCTCCACCCCGCGCCTGATGTCGGCCCTGGTCGAGGAGGCCGTGAGCGTCGGCGACCTGGTGCGCCTGCTGCGGTTCAGTCACGGGGACGCGAACCTCGTCGAGCTGACGCTGCCGCCGGACTCCCCCATGGAGGGCGTGCTGATCAGTGACGTGGCCTGGCCGCAGGACACCTCGCTGGTGACGATCATCCGCGGAAACCGCGTGTTGACCCCGCACCCGGAGGAGACCCTGGAGGGCGGGGACGAGCTGCTGTTCGTGGCCGCGCAGGCGCGTGAGGAGCAGCTGGAGGAGCTGTTGAACACGCACCCCCCGCAGAAGGGCTGACGCGGGCACCCGCGCACCACACGGACGCGCGACGTGCCTGAAGCGGATGCACGGAAGGGGGCCGCCCCGGTACTCGGTACCGGGGCGGCCCCCTTCGCGCGCGTGCGGGGCAGGCCGGGCGGTCAGCCCTCCCGGGCGGCGGCCTTGCGGGCCTTCTCGGCCTGCTCCTCGGCCTCCCACTCGGCGATCACGTCGATGGGCGGCGGCGCCTTGGCGAGGAAGACCCAGGTGAAGTACACCGCGAGGAGCATCGGCGGCAGCTTCAGGGCCACCAGCACCCAGCCGAGCTGGGTCTCGTCGCCCCAGAAGTACAGGGGGAAGAGGATGGCGTACTTGGCGAGGAAGATCAGGCCCCAGGCGAGGCTGGCCTTGGTGTAGGCGGCCTTGCGGCCGGGGTTGCGGGTGCGCCAGGAGAGGTTCTCCCGGAAGACCGGCCCCAGCACGACGCCGAGCAGCGGGAAGCCCACCAGCGCGGAGATCGTGAAGGCGGCCCCGAGGCAGGCGCCGTAGATCATGCCCGGTAGGTAGAAGCCCTTGGCGGAACCGGTGAACAGGGCGAAGGCCACACCGACGGCCACGCCGAAGACACCGCTGAAGGCGTGCTTGACGGTGTCCTTGCGGAGGAGCCGCACGATCACCAGGAGCACGGCCACGACGCCCGCCGCGATCGCGGACATCTTCACGTCCTTGTTGAACGTGTAGATCATCACGAAGAGCAGGCCGGGGAGCATCGTCTCCACGGTGCCCCGGATGCCGCCGAAGGCGTCGAAGAGGGCGGCCTGGGTGACGGCGCGGGCGTCCTGGGCCTCGTCCGGGGAGCCCTGGGCGCCGCCGGGGGCGGCGGGGTCCGCGGGCGGCTCAGCGGGGGTGGGGTGGTTCGGTTTGTCCAGTGACGACACCGGCTGCTACTCCTGTCCGAACGGTCGCAGTTCGTACTTCGGGTTGAAGAGGACCCGGCGTCCGTGGCTCATCGCGATCCGACCGGAGGCGATCATCCGTCGGCCCGGTTCGATGCCCACGATCGAGCGACGCCCGAGCCAGACCACGTCGAGTGCGGCCGAGCCGTCGAAGAGCTCCGCCTCCAGGGCGGGCACTCCGGCCCGCGGCCGCAGGGTGACCGTCCGCAGGGTACCGGTCACCTTCACTATCTGCCGGTCGTGGCAGTCGCAGATGCGGGTGCACCCGGCCGCCTCGGCGTCTTCCTGCAGCTCCGCGGAGTGCAGTTCCTCCTGGGAGGTCGACAGGCGTTCGATCATCCGACGGAACCGGCCGCCCTGCTTGACCGGTTTCGCGGGCTTCTCGGAAGGAGGTACGGCACTCATGCAGAAAGCGTACCGGCGAGCGGCCCGGCCCTCGAAGCCGTACCGCTCACCTCTCGAAGCGGTACCCCATGCCGGCCTCGGTGATGAAGTGGCGGGGGTGCGCGGGGTCGACCTCCAGCTTGCGGCGGAGCTGGGCCATGTACACGCGCAGGTAGTTGGTCTCGGTGCCGTAGGTGGGCCCCCAGACCTCCTGGAGGAGCTGCTTCTGGCTGACGAGCTTGCCCGCGTTGCGCAGGAGCACTTCGAGGAGGTGCCATTCGGTGGGGGTGAGGCGGACGTCGCGACCCTCGCGGACGGCCTTCTTCGCGGCCAGGTCGACGGTGAAGGAGGCGGTGCTGACCCGCGCCTCCTCGGCCTCGGCGGTGGTGGGTTCGGCCCGGCGGACCGCGGCCCGCAGCCGGGCCAGCAGCTCGTCCATGCCGAAGGGCTTGGTGACGTAGTCGTCGGCGCCGGCGTCGAGGGCCTCGACCTTCTCGTCGGAGCTGTGGCGGGCGGAGAGCACCAGGATCGGGACGCGGGTCCAGCCGCGCAGGCCGCGGATGACCTCGACCCCGTCCATGTCGGGCAGGCCGAGGTCGAGGACCACCACGTCGGGGTGGCGGGCCGCGGCCAGTCTCAGTGCCGTGGCGCCGTCGGAGGCGGTGTCCACCTCGTAGCGGCGCGCCTTGAGGTTGATCTCCAGCGCGCGCACGATCTGCGGCTCGTCTTCGACCACGAGCACCCGGGTCATCTGGGTCCTGCTTCCTGTCGGCCGGGCCGGGGGGACCGGTCCGGGATCTCGTCGTCGGTGCCGTCCGCGTCCGTGCCGGCGGCCCGGAGGGCGAGGAGCATGGTGAGGCCGCCGCCGGGGGTGTCCTCGGCGGTGAGGGTGCCGCCGAGGGCCTCGGTGAAGCCTCGGGCGACGGCCAGGCCGAGTCCGACCCCGGTGCCGCGGGGCGCGTCCCCGTACCGCTGGAAGGCGGCGAAGATGCGTTCCTTGGCCTCGTCGGGGACGCCGGGCCCGTGGTCGGTCACCCGCAGCTCGACCCGCTCCCCCAGGGCGCTGCCGGTGACGAGGACGGGCCTCCCGGCGGGGCTGTACTTGACGGCGTTCTCGACGAGGTTGGCGACGACCCGTTCCAGCAGGCCGCGGTCGACGGCGACGAGCGGCAGGGTCTCGGGGAGGTCGAGGAGGACGCTGTCCTCCGGTACGCCGCCCAGGGCCATCGGGACCACCTCGTCGAGGCCGGTGGGGCGGACCAGCGGGGTGACCGTGCCGGTCCGCAGGCGGGACATGTCCAGGAGGTTGCCGATGAGGGCGGCGAGCCGGTCGGCCCCGTCCTCAATGCCTTCGAGGAGTTCCGCGCGGTCCTCCTCGGACCATTCCACGTCGGCGGAGCGCAGCGAGCTGACGGACGCCTTGATCCCGGCGAGCGGGGTCCGCAGGTCGTGGCTGACGGCGGCCAGCAGCGCGGTGCGGATCTTGTCGCCCTCGGCCAGGCGCCGGGCCTCCTCGGCCTCGTCCACGAGGCGCTGGCGTTCGAGGACGACGGCGGCCTGGGCGGCGAAGGCGACCAGGACCCGGCGGTCCTCGGCGGGCAGGACGCGGCCGGAGAGGGCCAGGACGAGGCGGTCTCCGACGGGCACGTCGGCCTCGGCCTCCTCGGGGGCGGTGGGCGGGGCGGGGCCGACGGAGGCGGTCCGGGTCCAGGGCGCGTGCGCGTCGGACCGTTCCAGCAGGGCGACGGAGTCCATGGCGAAGGTCTCCCGGACCCGTTCCAGGAGGGCTTCCGGGGAGTCCTCGCCGCGCAGGACGCTGCCCGCGAGGAGGGAGAGGGTCTCGGACTCGGCGCGCAGCCGGGCCGCCTGGTGGGTGCGGCGGGCCGCGAGGTCGACCACCGAGGCCACGGCGACGGCGACGGCGAAGAACACGCAGATGGCGAGGATGTTGCGGGGGTCGGAGACGGTCAGTCGGTGGAAGGGCGGGGTGAAGAAGTAGTTGATCAGCAGGGAGCCGACGGCCACGGAGGCGAGGGCGGGCAGCAGGCCGCCGAGGAGGGCCGCGGCGACCGTCAGGGCGAGGAAGAGCAGCATGTCGTTGGCGAGGCCGAGGTCGGCGTCGACGTGGGTGAGGAGCAGGGTGAGCAGGACGGGCCCGAGGACGCCCACCGCCCAGCCGGCGGCGCGCCGGGTCCGTCCCAGCCGGGCTCCGTGGGGGGCGGGCAGGCCGCGGCCGGCGGCGGCCTCGTCGTGGGTGACGAGGTGGACGTCGAGGTCGGGGCCGGCCGCGCGGGCCACGGTGGCGCCGGTTCCGGGCCCCCACAGGGACTGCCAGGGGCGGCGGCGGCTGACGCCGAGGACGACCTGGGTGGCGTTGGCGCCGCGGGCGAAGTCGAGGAGGGCCCGGGCGGGGTCGTCGCCGATGACGTGGTGGAAGGAGCCGCCGAGTTCCTCGGCGAGGCGCCGTTGGAGGGCGAGTTCGCCGGCCGCGGCGGGGGCCAGTCCGTCGCCGCGGGCCACGTGGACGGCGAGGACCTCGCCGCCCGCGCCCTTCTCGGCGAGCCGGGCGGCCCGGCGGATCAGGGTGCGGCCCTCCGGGCCGCCGGTGAGGCCGACCACGATGCGTTCGCGGGCCTGCCAGGTGGCCCGGATGCCGTTCTCCTCGCGGTAGTGGCGCAGGTGCTCGTCGACGCGGTCGGCGACCCAGAGGAGGGCCAGTTCGCGGAGGGCGGTGAGGTTGCCGGGGCGGAACCAGTGCGAGAGGGCGGCGTCGACCTTGTCGGGTCGGTGGACGTTGCCGTGGGCCATCCGGCGGCGCAGGGCCTCCGGGTCCATGTCGACGAGTTCGATCTGGTCGGCCCGGCGGACCACCCGGTCGGGGACGGTCTCGCGCTGACGGACCCCGGTGATCGACGCGACCACGTCGCCGAGGGACTCCAGGTGCTGGATGTTGACGGTGGTGATCACGTCGATGCCGGCGGCGAGCAGTTCCTCGACGTCCTGCCAGCGCTTGGCGTTGGGGGAACCGGGCACGTTGGTGTGGGCGAGCTCGTCCACCAGGGCCACCCGGGGGCGGCGGGCCAGGACGGCGGGCAGGTCCAGTTCCTCGAAGGCGGCGCCGCGGTGGGTGACGCGGCGGCGCGGAACGGTGTCGAGGCCGTCGAGGAGGGCCCGGGTGCGGGGGCGGCCGTGGTCCTCGACGAGCGCGGCCACCACGTCGGTGCCGCGCTCGGCCCGCCGGTGGCCCTCGGCGAGCATGGCGTACGTCTTGCCGACACCGGGGGCGGCCCCCAGATAGACCCGCAGCCTGCCTCGTCCCATGCCGACATTGTCGGTCACGTCCGTTCCGCGCACGTCCGCGGGGCTGCGGTGACCAGGGGAAACGCCGCCGGGCCGCGGCTGAGGGTAAAGATCATCTGGTGATCGGGGTCAGGACCCCGTCACCGCACGCAGCCGGACTTCGGCGCGACGCTCGGCGGCCGC